>JAFVRI010000274.1 GCA_017504335.1 Clostridia bacterium | reverse complement strand
TTTGCTTCTTTCCCCTTGATTGTACCACAAATCCATCGATTCGTCAATCAATTTCCAATAAAAAAGGACGGGGTCTCGATTCCCGTCCTTGAAAAATTTTCTCGATTTTTTTATGCCTCGAATAAATTGTAAGATTCCAAAATCCATTTGGCGGTATCGTACATCATCGCCTCTATGTGCCGTTGCATAAACAGCTGCGGCTCACTCAGACGAGCATCGATGCCCTCCTTTTCAAATCGGCGTCTCTTTCCCAGCCAATGATCATAGCTTGTCAGAGAGCTATCACACTCCAATGTAAAATATCCGCGGAAGCCCACGTCAATCAGAGCGTGCATGATCTCGTCATGGTTCAAGGTTCCTATAAAAGGGGCTACGTGGTCGTCCTTAGAACCTCGGTTATCGTTATAGTGAATGGCGTACAGCTCATCGCCCACAGCCATGATCTCATCATACTGACTGCCCTCGCAGTTTGCGTGTCCCGTATCCCAACATCCGTGAATCTGCGGATGGTCAACATACCGGATAAACTCCCGCATATCCCTGCCGGAATTGATAAAATATCTGTCTCCCATATTTGCCTTGGTAGAATTTTCGCAAAGCACGTTTACGCCACATCTCTCCATGGTGGGAAAGAGCTTTTCGTAAAAGTCCTTGTTTCTCTCGAACCATTCTTCCTTGGAAATCCCCTTGACAAATCCGTTATGAACCACGGTGTTTTTGATACCGAGAATTTGGCAGATTTCAATGGAGCGAAGGGTTGCCTTCAGCAAAAAGTCCACACGGGCGGGATCCTCGGACAGAGGATTGCCTCCTTGAGAATGCGCCTGCACAAAGCTCATGCCAAGCTCATCGGCAAGGTCACGGAGTCTTTTGACTGCATCCTGCCAATGCTCACTCATGTATTCGCAGTCGGGCTTAAAGCTGTACATATTCAGATCAATATACCGAAAGCCCGCACGGTGAAGCTCGCGGATCCGTTCCTCGTCGTTTTCGCAAAATCTTCGGAAATCTCCCGTAGTGGTTGCAATTTTCATAGGCCTCTCCTTTTTTACTTCCTTACTCCATGCAAAGAGACAGAATGTGATGGCAAAGCTCGGGAAAGGAAATCCCCATGGCTCTTGCCGAATCGGGAAATAGGCTCATTTCGGTCATACCGGGAAGCGTATTGATCTCAATGACCATAGGACCTCTTCGTTCGTCCACGATAAAGTCGATTCTTGCCAATCCCCGACAGCGTAAAGCAAGGTATGCTTCCCTACCGATGGTTCTTGCCCGCTCCCGATTTTCTGCGGAAATTCGAGCAGGGATGATGTGGTGACACATTCCCTGGGTATATTTGGCGGTATAATCGTAAAATTCTCGTTCCGAGGTGATCTCAATATCGGGAAGCACCATCAGCTCCTCATTTCCGAGAATGGGCAGAGTGATCTCGGTACCCGACAGAAATTCCTCTGCCAAAAGGCGGTCATCGTAGGAAAAAATATCCACCACGGCACGGGAAAGCTCTCTCTCCTCCTTGACAATGGATACACCAATACTGGAGCCCTCGCAGGGAGCCTTCAAAACCATGGGAAGACCGATGGAATCGATCAGCTCGCGCGCAATAGTTGCCACGCCCTCCTTGACCATCCGTTCCTTGCGGATGATGGTAAATCTTGCAGTAGGCAAGCCCATGGAAAGAAGCACCTGCTTTGTCAGGATCTTATTCATGCAAACAGCACTGGATTCCACACCCGAGCCCGTATACGGGATTCCAGCCAGATCAAGGAAGCCTTGGATTCGTCCGTCCTCACCTCCCTTTCCGTGAAGGGTCAAAAACACGGCATCGGGATGAGCAGACAGGATCTCACCCATGTTGTCCTCGCGGAGGTCAAAGAGTCTGGCATTGTGATAGCCGTACTCCCGAAGAGCCTCTAAAACCGCTCTTCCGCTTCGCAAGGAAATGGCACGCTCGGAGGAGATTCCTCCGCATACCACCAGCACATTCAATTCAGGATTCATTTTGATCCCTCACTTTATCATGAAGTCGGAAGGCATTGCCTCCGTACTTCATTGTAAGCACCGGATTTGGCTTTTATGCCTTCTTTCGTTTATAGCAACGAATGACGCCCGCGGCAACCAAGCATGCGGGAATCAACAGCACACTGGAAATACCGAACACGATCATGTTCGTATCGGTCGCCTGTAAATATGGCTCCTCATAGAGCGTTGCGGGGATCTCGGCAACAGAGGATGTGTTGCGAAGATCGGTCCACATGGAGGTTACATAGGGACACAAGAGAGGATACACGATGGATTCCTTCGAGTTCTCCGTAATGTCTGCCTTGGTTAACAGATAGCTCTTCGCCCCTGTAAACCATACCAGATGCGCTCCGTCTGCGGTCTCTGCCGCCGCCCCCAATATGTAGGACGATTTTGCGCTCTGATCGGATGCAAATGCGGTATCCACCGTAGTCAGCAATGCTGTGGTAATCAGGGTCGGATCATCGGTCTTTCGGAAGGAAATGGCATTTCCCCCCGTAATTCCGATCGCTCCCTTGGTCAACCCCATGGAATCCAACTCAGTCAATGCATCATGATTTTCATTGACATACACGGGAACAGAATCGGTTACGACCTGTTTTACGTTTCCGTCCTTATCCTTTTCTTCGATTTCGGCACGAATCGATCCCTTCTCCGCAGACAAGCCGTACGCGGAAAGAAGGCTCATCAGATTGGGCATGCTCAGATTTGCTTCTCCCGTAATGACCGTCAGACTTCCTCCGCGATTCAAATACTCCCTCAGCATCCGAACCTCCTCGGCAGTATAATCCACGTTGGGAGAAAGAAGAAGCACGGATGCCGCATCGGCGGGAACCTGCTGCACCGAGGAAAGCTCCAATGCCTTATATCCCGTAATCAGGTTTCCAAGCAACAGTCCTTTCATATCGGACTCTCCGTGTCCGACCAGCACATAGGACGTAGGAATGATCTCAAAAGAAACATATTCCACCAGCTGGTTCAAAAGGGTCTCGCCCACAAAATGAAGCTTCGCCTGATTCAGAAAGGTGTAGTAGTAGGTAATAAAGGAGGTATCCAGCTCCGCCAGCTGCTCCAGAAGAGCAAGATAGGTTCTGTAATAGGACGCATGGAACTGCGTCGGAATCTGACTGGTTCCCAACTGAAGCGCCACCTCTGTGGGAAGCGGAATACCGCTATTCATCTTGTAATAAAGCATATCGGAATACTGCACGACCTGGGCACGCTTGTCACTTTTTGCAATGATGCAGTAGCCATATTTCTCCGAGGGAGTGGCACCGAATTCCGCAAGAAGCGAGCCACTCTCGCTGACGGGAATCCGTTTCAGGGCAATATGGTCACCGCAGCTTGCGTAGCGATCCAGAAATGCCTCAAAAGCAGGATCCTCGTAAGGATCTTCGGACATATCATCTGTAAGCAGATATAGCGTCACGTCGTTTTTGATTCCCTCAAGATATTTTTCGGTGGTCACCGACACGCTCATGGTTTTCTCAGCACTCAAATCCAAGGCTCTTGCGCTTGCGGGCAAGAAGGTGCTGACGGTGCTTGCCGCAATCAGCACGCAGGCAAGGACTCCGGAAAGCATTCCCTTTCCGCCAAAACGCATCTCCCCGCGTTTACCGAGAAACAAAAGGATCGCGCAAAGAAACGCAAGAGAAACTGCCAGATACCACAAGGGGATCTCCCAACGAAACAGTCCATATCCCAAAGGAGAAAACAGATCCGTCAAAGAAAGAAATTCGAACACGGTCTTCCAAACGCCCGAGGTTCTTCCCGCAAGGAAAGACAGAAGCATCAGAGCCGCCAAAAATCCGTAGGATGCAATCCATGCGTAAAGCTGCTTGCGGAACAAAACCGAAAGGAATGCAACAGCAAACAAAATGGCACATCCCAAAAGAAAGGCAACTGTCAGCGCAAGATATGTATAAAGTAGGTGAGTGGCACCGAAGAAACAAAGCACAAGGGGAGAAAGCCCCAAAAGCACCGTCATGCCAAAAAGAATCGCAACCGATGCCCAAAGCTTTCCAAAGAAGATCTCCTTTTTCGTCAGAGGAAGAGAAGCCAAAAAGCAAGCTTGCTCCCCTCCCCGCTCTTCATTCATACGCGGAACGACCCAAAGAGGAAGCAAAAAGCCCACAACAGTCATCATCGCTTCCAAAAGGATCTCATATCGGGTATTGCCAAGATAAAAGTGGAAATAGGTCAAAAATGCGCCGTTGGCGAGCATCAACAGGGCAAGGATACACCAGCCCTTTCGTCCACGCAGAAAATCCTTCAGTTCCTTTGTAAATACAGCTCTCATTTTGATTCCTCCTTCGAGGAGCGACACAGAGACGCATACACCTCAGAAAGACTCATTCCGTTCCCATCATTGCTTCGCGCAAGCTGCTCCTCCAGCTCAGCGACGGTTCCCGCGGCAAGAATTCGGCCGTCCGCCATGAAAATAATATCCTCACAAAGTATCGCTTCCTCATACCGATCGGTTGCAATCAGAAGAGTCTTAACCCTTCCGAGCGTGCGAATCAATTCCCACATTTCCTCCGCCTCCGAGCGGGGCAATGCCTCGGTGGGAGAATCGAGAAGAAGCAGCTTGGGGTTGCCGATCAGTGCTATTGCCATGGCAACCTTCTGACGCTCAAAGAGATTCAGATTGACGCAAAGACGGTAGCGAACTTCCTCCAAGGAAAGAAGCTCCATCGCCTCGTTCATGCGGGCAATTCGTTTTCCGGACGGAACCCCCTTGGCCTGTCCCGCAAAGAGAACAGTCTCCTCCACCGTCATGGACGGATCCAAAGCCGGCTTTACGGGTACAAATCCGATTTTCCTTTTTCGGGCAATGGAATCCTCTCGCAGGGACTTCTCTCCCAGAATCACATCTCCCTCAAAAGCATCATCCCATCCCGCAAGAATTTTCAGAAGCGAGGTCTTTCCTCCTTTTTTGGGTGCAAGAAGTCCATGAATTCCCTTCTTGGGGATCGAAAAGGTCACATCACTCAAAATGACTCCGTTAGGGGTGGATTTACCGAGGTGCTCCACCGTAAGCTGGGTCTCTATGCTCATCTTATTTTCATACTCCTGATTGAATTTTTACGTTACGTATAGGCATGCTCTCTTGCCATGATAGAAGCAAGACGCTGCTTCTGCACCATTTGTCGGTAGAAATAAATGAACGCAACAATACTGGCAGCAATAACCACCGTCCAAGAAACCGGCCAGCACCAGTAAACCATATGGATGGTCCGGAACCAAACCGCCAAGGTCTTACACCATACCACACGCAAGACACAGGCGCCCAAGAGAGAAATCACCATGGTGGTCATGGACTTGCCCATACCGCGGATGGCACCGCACAAGGCTTCCATCACACCGCACATCCAGTAGAACGGCAGGATCGCCCAGTTCCGAGTCAGACCCGCTGTGATGACCTCGGGCTCGGATGCGTAAATTCCCACAAAGAATTCACCGAAGAGCAGAATGATACCGCCGACCGCAATACCGATGACAGCGGCACATATCGCGCAATACAGGGTAATTCGCTTAACATTCTCGTATTTTTTCGCACCCACGTTCTGTCCCACAAAGGTCAGTGCCGCATGGTACATGGCATTCATAGCGATATATACGAAGCCCTCTAAATTTCCACCTGCGGCATTCCCCGCCACCACAACGTCTCCGTAGAAATTGATGGAGGACTGGATCATCACGTTGGACAAGGAAAACAGCGAGGATTGAATGCCGGACGGAATGCCGACCGCAAGGATCTTTTTGATGATCAGCTTATTGAGTCGGAGCTTTCGGAAGGAAAATTTCAGTACACCGTCGGTTCTAGCCATATACACAAGAACCATGACCGCCGATAGATACTGCGAGAGAATGGTTGCCAGCGCAACACCCTCCACATCCATTCCGCATATGACTACAAAGAACAGGTTCAAAGCCACATTTACCACACCCGAGATGGAAAGAAAGATCAAGGGGTGCTTGGTGTCTCCCGTGGAACGGAGCATTGCCGCGCAATAGTTATACATCATGGATGCGGGAATACCGCAGAAGATAATACGGATATAGCGCGTCGCACCCGGAAGAACCGCCGCAGGGGTATCCATCCATTGAAGCATCATGGGAGCAAGTGCTACGCCAATTCCCGTAACAACCACACCGAGAATCGCCGCGATCAGAATGGAGTTATGTACCACACGGGAAACCGTTTTGTAGCGCATGGCGCCCATATAATAAGCGACCACCACTCCGACACCTGCGGAAAGTCCCATAAAAAGGCCGACGATCAGGTTGGTCAGGGCACCTGTGCTTCCAACTGCGGCAAGTGCCAGCTCTCCGCGAAACTGACCGATGACTGCCAAATCCGCCGCATTATAAAAGCATTGCAAAAGACCCGTCAAAATAAGCGGTATCACAAACAGAATGATCTTTTTCAAAAACGGACCTTCGGTCATATTGACTTCTTTCTTTGCCCTTCCCATTTTTCGATTCGCTCCTTTTTTAAGCAAAAAATCACTCTTTTTATTATACCTCTGAACACGAATAAAGTCAAGAGATTTAAAGAAAAATAAAATATTCATCAAACCAAAGGAATCCGCAAAAATCGTTGACATTTTCGAGAATATATGATATAATATTTTGTATTAAATTTTTGAATGATGGCGATTTTCGCCCGCGAAAGGATGACCGATATGTGCGCACAGCTTCTTTCTACCCAGCCCTATAAGGGAACCCGTGATTTTTACCCCGACGAGATGCGTCTCCGCAACTGGTTTTTCGGAAAGATCAGACATACGCTTGAGACCTCCGCTTTTGACGAATACAACGGACCGATGCTTGAATCCCTTGAACTTTATGCCGCCAAGAGCGGCGAGGAGATCGCGACCAAACAGACCTATAATTTTGTGGACCACGGAAACCGTATGCTGGCGATCCGCCCCGAGATGACACCCACCGTTGCCCGTATGGTAGCGGGAAAAATGAATGATCTTTCCTTCCCTCTTCGTTGGTTTTCCATTCCCAACATGTACCGCTACGAGGCAACCCAGAGAGGACGTCTCCGTGAGTTCTGGCAGTTGAACGTAGACATTTTCGGATGCGACACCTATGAGGCAGACCTGGAGGTCATCATCAGCGCCATCCGTATTCTGAAGGCATTCGGAGCGGATGAGTCCATGTTTACCGTTCGTATCAACAACCGTCGTTTCTTCAACGACGTCATTGCCGCCATCGCGGGGACCGATGCCGAGGGAAGCCGTTTGGTTTCTAAGGTAATCGACCGAAAGAATAAGGTAACCCGTGAGGCATATGAAAAGGATCTGACCGCTCTTGGTCTTTCGGCTGAGCAGATCGCAAGGATCGACTCTCTTTATGAAATGGGTGTAGAAGATGCTACCGCTATCTGCCCCGACTCCGTGGGCGCTTGCGAGCTTCGTTCCCTCTTTGCCGCATTGCGTCAGATTGGCCTTGACCGCTACTGTGTCTTTGATTTCGGCATCATCCGCGGTCTGGACTATTACACGGGAACCGTTTTTGAGGTATTCGACAACGCGCCCGAAAACAACAGAGCCATGTTTGGCGGCGGACGCTACGACAATCTAGTGGGTCTCTTTGTCAAGAATGCCAAGGTTTCCGGTGTGGGCTACGGCATGGGTGACGTGACGCTGGAGAATTTCCTTGTTACCCACAAGCTGATCCCCGACACCTTTGACACAGATGTAAAGGTACTGGTTACCCGCTTTGACGATGTTCCCTACGAAAAATATCTGACTCTGACCGACTCTCTGAGAGAGGCGGGCATCACCTCTTCCCTCTACCTCGGCTCTAAGAAATTCGGCAAACAGATCGATTATGCCGTAAAGGGTCAATATACCCACGTGGTCATCATGGGTGGCAGCGAGCTGGAGGCGGGGGTAGTCAAGGTCAAGAACCTGGAGACCCGTGAGGAATCCACCGTTTCCGCCACCAAGCTTACCGCTTTTTTTGGCGCGTAAATCCGAACACATTCTTTTTGGGAGGTTACCGACATGATCTATATGTTTTTAGCCGAGGGCTTTGAAGAAGTCGAGGCATTGGCGCCTCTGGATTTGATGAGGCGCGCGGGTCTGTCCGTCGTGACCGTTGGCATCGGCGGCAAGCAGATCACCGGCGCACACGGCATCACTGTCCTTTCGGATCTTGCTGATACTGACTATGCCGACCAAAATCCCGATATGATCTTCCTTCCCGGCGGAATGCCCGGCACGCTGAATCTTGCCGCATCTCAAACAGTACTAAATGCAATCCGACAAGCAGATGCAAACGGCAGATATATTGCCGCCATTTGCGCCGCACCCTCGATCCTTGGTGACCTTGGTCTTCTCAAGGGAAAGCAAGCAACCTGTTATCCTGGCTTTGAGGACCGCTTAAGAGGTGCGATCCCTTCGGAAAAGACCGTAGTTCTCGACGGAAGCATTCTGACCGCGAAGGGCATGGGTGTTGCCACTGACATGGGACTTACAATCGTAGAGCTTCTTTGCGGCAAGGAAAAGGCG
This sequence comes from Clostridia bacterium, assembly GCA_017504335.1. Taxonomy (GTDB): domain Bacteria; phylum Bacillota; class Clostridia; order Oscillospirales; family CAG-272; genus HGM12713. The sequence continues at coordinate 2,531 of JAFVRI010000274.1, read as the reverse complement.
GATGCACTCCGTCATGCCGTCATTGCCGACTGATATGACAGAATCCTTTTCTCTGTCGGAGCAAAAGCAAGCGCTTCGTAAACAGTTTCGCACCTTGCGCGACTCTCTCAGAATAGAGCAAAAGGAAGCGTTAGACCGCGCTATCTGCGAGCAGGTTGCCGCGCACAGACTCTACCGTGAGGCATCCGTCCTTCTTCTCTTCTTTCCCGTTCGCGGAGAGCCAAATCTGCTCCCCCTTGCCGAAAAAGCCATGAAGGAAGGAAAAACCGTAGGCTTTCCCATTTCCTATCCCCATGACCGCACCATGTCCTTTCGGGCAATTTCCGATCTGTCCGAGCTTTCCCCCGGCACCTACGGAATTCCCGAGCCACCTCAATCGGGCGCGCTTTTGAATGCACGCGCAGATGCGCTCTGCCTTCTGCCGGGGCTTGCCTTTGACCGACAAGGCTTTCGGCTTGGCTACGGTGGCGGATATTATGATCGCTTTTTGACAGAATTTCCCGGAACAACCCTTGCTCCTACCTATCATATGTATTTGGTGGATCGGCTCCCCATCAACGGAACTGACCGTCCCACCCACTGTTTAATCACCGAGAAAGGAGAGGAATCCCTCGATGTCCGTCGATAACCACCCCCGCGAATCGAAATCGGGTGCCTCCCCCATTAAAAAGGCAGAGGAGCTTTATGCCCGATATATTCGGAACCGAACCGTGGTGCTCCATCCAACAGTATTGGTGCTTGCCACCTATGTGCTTCTGCTTTTATCCAAGATTGTGGACCTGACGTTGGTCAATCGAGAAAACGAATATTACAGCGTGGTGATTCTGCAAATGATGATCTTTCTGCTTCCCGGTGCCATCTGGTGCCGCTTCAGCGGAGAGAATTATTTGTCGGGGCTTCGCCTGCGTCTCTTTCGGCTATCCTCCCTTCCGCTGATTCTTTCCGCCTCGCTTCTGATGGCTTCGGGAGGACTTCTGCTGGGTGTGCTGTTTGGCGGAACCGAGGCACTTTCGCAAAGCTTTTCTCTTTATGACACCTTTATTTCCAAAAATAACGGCTCGGTCCCCAATACCATCTATCTGGTCTTGGCATACGCGATTCTTCCCTCCATCTGCGAGGAATTGATCTACCGTGGCATTCTCTGTCGGGAATATGAGTCGGGTGGTGTGCTTCGAGCAGTTACCTTCAGCACCCTCTTTTTTGCCCTGCTCCACTTCAATCTGGAAAATCTTCCCGTATATCTTTTTTCGGGTGCAATTCTTGCTATGACCCTGTATGCCACCCGATCTCTTCTCGGTTCCATGCTTGCCCATTTTCTTTACAACCTGTTCGGTCTCTTCGGGCAACCGTTTATCAACAACCTTTACCGCATTACCGGAAGCACTGAGCTGTTTCTCTTCTTAACCATTCTTTTGTTTCTCATATCTGCCGGTGTATTCTGCGGAGAGGCGTCAAGACTTTACCGAGGATATTTATGGCGCGGATACAGCTCGGATTACCGAAAGCCCATTCTTAAGGATTCCTTGTCTATTCGGAATTCCTATCTTTCGGTTTTGAAAAAGCCTTCTGCCATTGCCTGCTTTGCGGTCTATCTGATCGCTCTTTTGGTGGCATTTCTGTAAATCGATTCCAAAATCAAGACCGCATGAATAAAAAGCTCCTTTTGGGGGAATGATGGATTCATCACCCGAAAGGAGCTTTTTGACTTAATGAAACAATATGGAATTTTTGCCCTTGTCCTCTGTGCACTCTTTTTGCTGATCGGTCTTTTACCCGTTCACGGAGAAAGCGGGATCTACGAAAACGTGCTTCGCTTGCACGTACTGGCTAATTCAGACAGCACCGAGGATCAGGCACTGAAGCTAAAGGTACGGGATGCCGTCCTCTCCTCTGCCGATTGTCTATTGACATCCGCCACCTCCCGTGACGATGCCATTCGGCTGACATGCGCTCATCTGGATGAACTGAAATCCGCGGCAGAGGCTGCCATCCGAGACGCGGGTCGGAATGACTCGGTTCGTATCGAGCTTGGTGAGGAAATCTATCCCACACGGAATTACGAAGCCTGCTGCTTCCCGTCGGGAAGGTACACCTCTCTGCGTGTGATCATTGGCGAAGGAAAGGGGCAAAACTTTTGGTGTGTTCTCTTTCCTCCCATGTGCGTTTCCGCCGCCACAAAGCCTTCGGCGGAGGATGCGTTTATTTCAGTTGGACTCAGTGCAGATCAGTACCGCATTGTAACCGAAACCGACCGTCCAACCTACCGAGCAAGATTTCGTCTTTTGGAGGTTATTGAGGCAGCGTTTCGTCCTTGACCGAATCCGAAAGCAACCGTCCTCTATATTCCGAAGGACTCATTCCCGTATATTTTTTAAAGCAACGGAAAAAGTGATGAGAATCACAAAAATGCAACACGGTCGCAATTGACTGTAGCGTGGATTCGTTGGTGGCAATCATGCGCTTTGCCGCTTCGATCTTCTTTTGCATAATAAATTCCTTGGGAGACACCCCAAAGCTTGTGACAAAGTGGC
>JAFVRI010000273.1 GCA_017504335.1 Clostridia bacterium | reverse complement strand
GGTAAGATCGAGTACCGTCTGGACAAGACCAACATCATCCACTGCCCCATCGGAAAGGCTTCCTTCGGAACCGAGAAGCTGACCGAGAACTTCAACACGCTGGTAGGCGCTGTCATCAAGGCAAAGCCCGCTGCTGCAAAGGGTCAGTATATCAAGAGTTGCGTAATCGCAAGCACCATGGGCCCCGGAATCAAGATCAACCAGGCAAAGCTTGGCTAATTCCGACCTATATAAAAAGAACGTCCCGCATATGCGGGACGTTCTTTTTTTCTCAGCCTCTTTTGGCTTCCTTTTGAGAGGAAATATATTCCTTCGGAGATAGACCGACTACCTTTTTGAATACCTCGGAGAAATAAAGTGGATCGGAAAAGCCGGAGAGAAGTGCTACGTTTTTGATGGAATCCAAGCCATGGTCCAACAGACCGCGGGCATAATTGATTCGGATGTTTCGTAGATACTCCGAGTAACCGATTCCCATTTCCTTTTTGAACAGGTGGGACAGATACTTGGCATTGTAGGAAAGCTTTTCAGCCAAAAAAGAGATGGAAAGCTCGGAATCATCATATTTTTGCTCGGTATATTCCAGCATTTCGGAAACGATTCCGCTTCTGCCAACCTCTTCGACGGACAGACGGGACAGACTCAAAAGCAGAATTCCCTCAGCGGCAAGATCCAAGGTATCGGAGGTAGCTCTGGCAAGGGTGTCCTTCCAAAGGGGAATGATGCCTCCGAATCCGTCGAAATATCGGCGGTCTCTGTGGATGCCAAAGCGATGAAGAAGCTCGCTTCCGCGGATTCCCTCGAAATCCACGTAAAGACAGGTCAGCTCATGTCCGTCGGATAAGAAAAATTCCTCATCTTCAAATAAAAACAGAAAAGCTCCCATGTGAACGGAAAGGGAAGTGCCGTTCACGAAAAAGGTTCCGCTTCCGCTTGCGATCAAAAGTAAACGGTGACGGGAAAGTCGGATCTTTTTTTCGAGATTTTCCGGATCGGCTTCATACACAAAGCAATGGGTTTTCAGAGATTCTGCAGAAGAGGATATGGGGAATTTACAGATGTTTTGCGATTTCATAGCATCACCCTTGTCATTTTTTTCTCAGTATAGCATAAAAAAAGGAAAAAAACAAGATTAAAATAACTTTTTTCGATAAATATATAGAAAAATTCCATTGAAAAGAAATTCGATACGTGATATACTGAGTGCATCAATCAGAATGGAGAAACAGCATGTATTATGGTATGATACTTTTATCGGTCGCGACCTTTGGCGGATGCTTTGCGTTGAAGGACGTGTATCGACGGATGAGAGGCAGTAGCTTCTTCATCAGTATGGAGTCCAGCTTTGTCGGTGCCTTTGCGGGCTTGATTGTTCTGTTGATCATCAACGGATTTCAATTTGAACTGACTCCCTTTACATTTTTGATGGCATCTCTGGTGGCGTTGAATGGGGTAGGCTTTTCCTATTTCAGCTTCAAGGCTTTGGACAGCATCAATCTTTCCGTATTTTCTCTCTTTTCGATGCTGGGCGGAATGCTTTTGCCTGCAGGGGTGGGAATGATTTTTTACGGAGAACCGATGACCCTTGCCAAGGGAGTGTGCTACGCTTTTATCTTTGTCGCTCTGCTTATGACCGTTTCCCGCGGAAACGGTGGAAAGGGTTGGATCTATTATCTCGGCGTATTTGTGCTGAACGGCATGTCGGGTGTGCTTTCTAAAATCTTTACGGAAGCCCCCTATGAAAAGACAAGCGCCGCGGGATATTCGATCTGGAGTGCACTGCTGACAGGTGTGTTCTCTTTGGTGATCTTTTTGATCCTTCTTGCCGCGAAAAAGGAAAAAACGAAGCCCTATACCTGGAAGGCGTTGGGTGTCAGTGCCACATCGGGTGCTGCCAACAAGATCGCGAATTTCCTTTTGGTCATTGCCTTGGCACATGTGGATGCCTCGGTGCAGTATCCTATGGTTACGGGAGGCGTGATGATCGTCTCCACACTCATTTGTTTCTTTGGCGCGAAAAAGCCCACAAAGAAGGAGATCCTTTCGGTAGGAATTGCCTTTCTCGGTATGCTTGCGTTGTTTATCATTCCCGTCTAATTTTTTTGGAGGTATAAAATCATGGAAAGAATCAAGATCGGTGTATTCGGCGTAGGCCGCGGCATGGATATTGCCAAAAACTTTATGCTTCAGAACTGTGACATCGTTGCCATCTGCGACAAGCACAAGGAGCGCCGCGAGGCGGCAGCCGCAAAGCTTGGCGAAACGGTAGCGGTGTATGACAACTTTGATGAGTTTATCAACCACGACATGGATGCGGTGATCGTTGCCAACTATTTCAACGAGCATGCTCCTTATACCATTCGTCTGATGGAGAAGGGAATTCACGTGTTCGGAGAGTGCATCAGCAACGGGACCATGGCAGAGGGCGTGGAGCTGATCCGCGCGTACGAAAAATACAAGGATCGCGCCATCTATATGCTGGCGGAGAACTATCCCCAGATGCTCTTCAATCGTGAGATGAAGCGGATCTGTGACGGCGGCAGCCTCGGTAAGATCCTCTATGCCGAGGGTGAGTACAACCATCCCGGTGATCCCTGTGACACAAGATTCAAAAAGACCTACAATTATTTTGAGGGGCATTGGCGCAACTTCCTGCCCAGATCTTATTACGTAACCCACTCTTTGGGGCCGATCATGTGGGCGACGGGCGCAACGCCGAAACGTGTTACGGCAATGGCTGTGTTCGCCCCCATTGAAGGGGATGTTCCTACGGCAAGCTACGGCGGAGACCGCGCGGCGATCATTACCACCCAAAATGATGACGGTTCGATCTTCCGCTTTACGGGCTGTGCCGCCTTCGGCGCGCACCACAACGCATACCGTATCTGCGGAACCGACGGACAGATCGAAAATCTGCGCGGCATGGGTAAGAAGGTCATGCTTCGCTACAACGAGTGGACCAAGCCCGAGGGCGCTCCCACCGAGACACTCTACGAGCCGAACTGGAATGATCCCGACGAGGAGTTGATCAAGAAGAGCGGTCACGGCGGCGGTGACTTCCTGACGGCAAAGATGTTCTTGAACTGCATTCGCGAGGGACGTCAGCCCGAGCATCCCTTCGATGCTTATTCCGCGGTTACCATGTCCTCGGTGGCAATTCTCAGTCACCGCTCGGTCATGAACGGCGGTATGCCCTACGACATTCCCGATTTCCACACTGAGGAAGCAAGAGCGCAGTATGAGAATGACCGCGAGACTCCCTTCTGGGGAGCAGATGGAAGCGAGCCTACCATTCCTTGCTGCACGCATCCCGATTTCAAGCCTACCGAAAAGCAGGTGGAGCTTTACAGAGAAGTCATTAAGTGATTTTCGGAACGGACGGAGTTTTAACTTCGTCCGTTTTTCTCTTGCAAAAATCACGTGTGTATGGTAAAATAATGGGGAGGTGATGCATATGAAAAGAACAGCGGGTCTTTTTGAACTGTTTCTGACCATGCTGAAAATCGGTCTGTTTACGTTCGGAGGCGGATATGCGATGATCGCTCTGCTCGAAAACACCCTGGTCGTACGAAAGAAATGGATCGAACGGGAAGAATTTTTGGATGTGGTTGCCATTGCCGAATCCACCCCCGGTCCCATTGCGATCAATGCGGCAACCTATATCGGATATCAGCGCAAGGGTGTGCTTGGCTCTGTGGTATCGACCCTTGGTGTCTGCTTGCCTTCTTTGGTAATTATCTTTGTTTTGTCGCTCTTTTTGGACACCTTTCTGACATGGAGACCGGTGGAATATGCCTTCCGAGGAATTCGGGTTTGTGTGGTCTACTTGATCCTTTCGATCGGCTTTAAAATGCTGAAGAAGATGAAGAAAAATCCCTTTTCCGTGAGCATTTTCGCATCGGTCACGGTGTGTTTGGTTCTTTTTTCTATCTTCGCTGTCCGTTTTTCCTCGGTGCTGTATATTCTGATTTGCGGAGCAATCGGTGTGAGTGCCTATTTTCTTTTGCGGATGCGTGAGAAAAAGGAGGGAAGACAATGATCTATTTGCAGCTGTTTTGGGTCTTTTTGCAAATTGGCGCGGTTTCCTTTGGCGGCGGATATGCTATGATCTCCATGATACGGGATCAGGTGTTGGCGCATGGATGGCTTCGTGAGGAGGAGCTGATCAATATGATCGCCGTATCCGAGTCTACCCCCGGTCCCATTGCCGTGAATATGGCAACCTTTGTGGGATCCTCTCAGGGAGGTTTGCTTGGCGCGATCATTGCCACCCTCGGTGTGGTGCTTCCTTCGTTCGTGATTATCTTGTTGATCGCAATGGCAGCAAAAGCTTTTCTCAGTCAGAAAGGAGTGCAAGCCTTTTTGCGCGGTGTCCGTCCCTGTGTGGTCGCATTGATTTTCGGCACGGGAATTGTATTTTTTATGACGGTGCTCTTAGGCTTTCAAAGCACGGAAATTCCTCTGTTTCCCGATTACCGTGGGCTGATTCTGTTTGAGATTCTATTGCTTGTGGCATTTTTCTCCAAGGTCATTCTCAAACGGAAGCCGACTCCTGTTGTGATGATCCTGATTTCAGCGGGACTTGGGATGATGATCTACGCAATTTGAGTTTGTGTAGCGTAAAGACGTGACGAATCTGTGAAAAAAATGAAGCGCATGTGTTTTTTTTGAGACTTTTTATTGACAAGAACTTTTGAAGGGTGTATAATGAAGGTGTAATTCTTTTATTAGGAGGAAAACAAAATGTTCCCGAACATACCCAAGAAAACAACGGCAACTGTTCAGGTTTGGGTCAGCGTGGCATTGGTCATCCTGGCATTGATTCTGAGCTTTATGCCCATCATCAAGCTGAATACCGAAAAGGTAGCAGACACAGTGAATGAGCTGTTTGATGAGGTAGAAGGTCTGGATTTGGAGGAGCTTCCCGATTCTGTTGAAGTATCTGCTCCTACGCTGATTTCCGGTATTTCGTTCTTTATCGACATCGGCTCCGAGCTCCTGAGCGGGGATCCCGATGAGGATAAGCTTGAGGACGCAATGGAAACCGAAGATGCCAAGGAGGCATTTGCTCTGGTAGCCGGATTGATGACTCCCTTTGCGGATGTGATCAGCGGAGATGCGGATTTCGAAAGCATTACCGCGATTCTCGGAATCCTGGTCAGCTCCATCGCTCTTCTCTATGTGGTCTTCATGACCCTTCTGTTCCCCATTTTCCTGATTGTAAAGGCGCTGATTGCTTTGATCTCCGCGCTTAAGCATCTGAAGGAGCCTGAGCTGGCAACCGCCAGAACCGGTGCACAGCTGCCCGGACTTCTGGAGCTCTGCTTCACGCTTCTGCTCTTCCAGTGCGTGCTTCCCGGTATGGAATACGGCGCAGGTGCTCTCGGCATTCTGATCGTTTCCATCATTTCCATCGTGTTGAATACCGTTGCAGTAAGACTTCGCGCTTACCGTCAGCAGGATATGATCTATGCGAACATTGCGCAGGGTGTATCTCTGGTCGGTGTGATTGGATTTATGGTATTCTTCTTCAACCTGATTGAAACCGGTGTTCTGAATTCTTTCCTGAACGGCGGCTTCGCAAACTTCCTTGTAGCGATTGAAAGCAGCACCAAGTTGGCTTCTCAGTCCGGCTCCGGATACATTGTAGACGGCATTATGATGGTTCTCTACATTGTTCTCGCATTCAGTGCTCTGTCCTACATCACGGTCTGCACCAAGCGTCTGTCCCTGTCCACAAAGAAGGGTGAGCATCATTTGGCACGTGCCATCTTCATGCTTCCCGTATTCATTATTCCTACCGTCATTGCCGGTGCAGAGAATATTCGTGTACAAAACAAGTACACCGGTAAGTGGACAGAGGCATCCTCTTTGATGCTGGATTCTGATCAGGAGGCTGCATTGACCGGCGTTCTCGTTGGTTTGATCATCATCCTTCTGGCAGAGATCGCTCTGATCGTTCTTCGTTTGGTATTCTGCAAGAATATGACCAAGGATGACAGACAGTTGGTTCTTGCGGGCAATGCTCCCGATCCCAACGTACAGCAGGCTTACTACGATCCCAACGCACAGGGCTACTACGATCCCAACGCGCAGGGCTACTACGATCCCAACGCGCAGCAGGGTTACTATGATCCCAATGCACAGCAGGGCTATGCGCCTGCCGCAGAAGCCGCTCCCGTTGAGGAAGCTCCTGTAGATGCTGCTCCCGCAGAGGAAGCTCCCGCAGAGGAAGCTCTCGCAGAGGATGCTCCCGCAGAGGAAGCTCCTGCAGAGGAAGCTCCCGCAGAGGAAGCTCCCGTTGAGGAAGCTGCTCCTAACAACGAAGAGGCATAATTTGTTGTCTCTGTAATTAGAATGAAAACCGTTACGGTATAGCCGTAACGGTTTTTGTTTTTTTGGAAAAAAATGAAAATTTTTTCACAGAAGAGGACGGATTCTGAGTAAAAGTCTTGACATTTGTATAAAAATCGTGTACAATATTAGTATGTGTCAGAAGTATGCCTTGCCGAGTGGCAATCGCTTTTTATATTTTGTGATACTGAAGAAACGAAAATAAGAAATAAGGAGGTGCTATTTATGGAAGCATGGATGGTAGCCGTGATTGCCGCAGGGGCGAGCGCGGTTATTGGAACGATTTTTGCATGTTTGTTTTACCGAGTCGGATACAATCGCCGTAAACGAAAGGCGGAAGCCGAGATCGGTTCTGCGGAAGAAGAAGCAAAGCGAATCCGAAATGAAGGCTTGAAGCTGGCAGAGACCAGCAAAAAGGAAGCTTTGATCAGTGCGAAGGAAGAAATCCTCAAGC
>JAFVRI010000272.1 GCA_017504335.1 Clostridia bacterium | reverse complement strand
TCCGTCTCCTGGGGGGTCAGCACCGCGGTGGGCTCGTCCAGGATCAGGATATCCGCGTTGCGGTAGAGCACCTTGATGATCTCCACCGTTTGCTTTTCGGAAACCGACATTTCATAGATTTTCTTATGAGGATCCATATGGAAGCCATAGCGTTCAGTGATCTCCTTGACGCGTGCTTCCGCCTCGGCGCGGGAATAACGCTTGTCATCCTTCACGCCAAGGACAATATTTTCAGTAGCGGTGAACACATCCACCAGCTTGAAGTGCTGATGGATCATACCGATCTTGTGAGCAAAGGCATCTTTGGGGGATTTGATGACCACTTCTTCCCCATCTACAAAGATCTGACCCTCATCGGGGAAATAAATGCCCGAGATCATATTCATGAGGGTAGTCTTACCGCAACCGTTCTCTCCGAGAATGGCCAGGATCTCCCCTCGGTATACCGTCAGATCCACGTTTTTGTTAGCGATAACGCTACCAAAACGTTTGGACACGTTTTTCATTTCAAGTGCAATAGGCTTGTTCACCGGGTACCTCAGTTGATTCGTTTATTTGGCTGTAAAAAGAGGCTTATAACCAAAAAAGCAGAATGAGCCGGGGCGGTGCCCCGGCTATTCTGTTTTAATTCGTTGATTAACCGAAATTCTCGTTCAGAAGGTTGATACCGTCAATGCGGAGATCAAAGTAAGGAGCAGACATGATTTCAGACTCGCTGAAGTAACCGTCCTTGATCACCTCATTCTCCTCAACCTTATGAGAGGTCACAGGGTTGCCGCCAACGGTGAAGTTAGCAGTATCAAATACATGGGCGGTGCCTGCCATAAGCGCAGCCTTCACCTCTTCGATCTTAGTAGCAGTGCCGGCAGCAGCGGCGGTCTCGTTGACCTCGGTCAAGACGACAGAGCCGGTAGCGATGGTGCCGCACCAGTCAGTATCGATGGCCTTGCCATTCATCACCTGCTCGCAGATGTACTTGATGTAGGGAGCCCAGTCAATTCTGGAGGACACGATGAAGGTGTTGGGGCAGTGAGCCACAGTGGAACCGTTGTAGGATACGTTGGGAACACCCTTCTCTTCGCATGCGGAAGGAGCGCCCATGGAGTCGGCGTGCTGGCTGATCAGCACACAGCCGTTCTCGATGAGAGCCATAGCAGTGTTCTTCTCGGCGGTCTCGTCATACCAGCTACCGGTGAACTGAACGTCCATAGTAACGCTGGGGCAGACAGACTTAGCGCCCAGATAGAAAGAGGTGTAGCCGGAGATAACCTCGGCATAGGTAAATGCGCCAACGTAGCCCATCTTAGCCTGTTCTGCGGTGATGGTGCCGGCCTCGATCATCTCGTTGAGCTTCATACCTGCGGCAACGCCGGCCAGGAAACGGCCCTCGTAGATGGATGCGAAAGCGTTGTGATAGTTAGCCAGCTTCTTGACATGAGCCTGGTTACCGGTTGCATGACAGAACTGAACCTCGGGATTCTCCTCGGCAGCCTTGAGCATATGGGTCTCGTGACCGAAGCTGTCTGCGAAGATGATATCGCAGCCTTCGTCAATGAGGTCAAGCGCAGCCTCATAGCAAGCGTTGGACTCGGGAATGTTTCTCTTCATAATAACCTGGGCATCGGACAGACCCAGAGCTTCCTTGGCGGCGTTGATACCGTTGATGAAGTTGAGGTCGTAGGTGGAGTCCTCATCATGAAGCAGGATCACACCCAGCTTGAAATCTTCCTTTGCGACAGGAGCCTGGGTACCGTCGGCCTTGGTGCCGTCCTCATTACCCTTTTCTCCATCACAGGAGGCAAACACGGAAACGCAAGTCAGAACCATGAGCAGAGCCAGTGCGAGGGACAAAAACTTCTTCATTTTTCTTTCTCCTTCACGTCTTTTAAAAGACAAAATATTTATGTACAGCTCCATGAGCCGAACATCAAAAATTGTTCAAAAAAACATGCTCTTATTCTATCACAAACGAAGAAAAATTACAAGAGACAGATGTCACAATATGTCGATTTCACGCCATCTTTTTTTATAGATTTTCATCAAACCGTCACGTAAAAAACAGAAAAACAAAGCTTCCGACCTGCGGAAATATCAAACAAAGGTGATGCCATCCGCCACGCTCATGGCAGAGATTTTGGCCAGGGATTCCACCCGGACACCGCGGGCCCTGATCTCATCACCGCCCAGCTGGTAGGTCTTCTCCACGAACACGCCGGCACCCACGATAGTGGCTCCCGCCTGCTCACAAAGGTCGATCAAGCCGTGCAGGGCTTGTCCGCGTGCCAAGAAATCGTCGATCAACAGCACGCGATCCTCTTTTTTCAGCATAGTGCAGGGAATGACCGCCATATGATCGGTTCCGTGGGTGAAGGAATGCACATGGGAAGCGTACAGGTCACCCGACATATTATTGCTCTTGGATTTTTTGGCAAAGACCACCGGTACACCGAAAGGAACAGCGCAAAGGCATGCCAAGCCAATGCCCGAAGCCTCGATGGTCAGGATTTTGGTCACACCCTCATCCTTATAAAGGCGATAAAACTCCTCAGCCAGCTGGCTGATAAAATTTACGTCGATCTGCTGGTTCAAGAACATACCCACCTTGAGTACGTCTCCATCCTCCACGATCCCGTCCTTCCGAATTCGATCCTCCATCAGCTTCATAGGATTGCTCCTTTCGACAAATAATCATTTTTATTATACATCATCTTCTTTGGAAATGCAAGAGAAATCGCAAAATTTTCTTGGCTTTTTTGAAGGAGCAAAAGCGCTTTCAAAAACTTTTCATCATTATATTATATGCAAATTTCGGAAACCTTAAAAAAGCGAAGTTTATCCCGCCAAATGCTCCCGATTTCTTTTGATTTGGCCCGGTTTTCGTTATTTTGCACATTCGTCAACAAAAAGAGCAGGCCTAAAAGCGTGTTTTTCACAAAATTGAACAAATTTTCAAAAGTCTCTTGCATTTTTTTGAAAATATGCTACAATGCAGGCAAATCAAGCTTTTCCGTACTGACGAAACAAAATTTCATTTGCCGACGATGAAAGGATGTGATCATTTGTTACCGCTTGACAAGCTCTCCGAGAAACTGAAAAGCGCCCTGGTCGCGGC
>JAFVRI010000271.1 GCA_017504335.1 Clostridia bacterium | reverse complement strand
GTTTTTATACTTGGCAAACAAACTCTACAAATCGTAGATTTTTTCAGATCGTCCGCCCGTCATTTTTTGAAAAAGCTCTGATCTCAAAAAAAAGCGAGAGGCAAAACACCTCTCGCTTTTTTCAAAGCAACATTCGAGATATACTATAGGATTGCAGAGCTGTCCGTCAGAGAAATGATCTGATGCCCGACTCTTTTTTATTACAGATCTCTTCTACCCTCAAAGGCTCGTCCGAGGGTGACCTCGTCGGTGTACTCCAGATCGGTTCCCACAGGGATTCCGTATGCTAAGCGGGTAACCTTCACGTTCATCGCGCGAAGGGCTTTGGAAATATACATTGCCGTCACCTCGCCGTCAGGAGTGGGATTGGTGGCAATGATCACCTCTTCTACCTCGGATTCCTTTACTCTCTCCAAAAGCTCTGAAAATCGGATCCTGTCAGGGGTCATGCCGTTCACGGGAGAGATCACACCACCAAGGACATGATATACACCGCGAAATTCTCTGACCTTTTCGATGGATCGAACCGCCTTCACGTCCTCCACCACACAAATGACCCTGCGGTCTCTGTTCTCGTCCTGGCAAACATAGCAAAGCTCCTCATCGGTCAGGTTTCCGCAGATCGGACAGGGATGGATCTTTTCCTTTGCCTCTAAAATTGCGCGAGCAAATTCGATCGCCTCGTTCTCATCCAGCTCCAAAACCGAAAACGCCATCCGCATGGCGGATTTCTTTCCGACGCCCTGCAACCGTCCGAATTGCTCGGCAAGATGCTGGAGCGATTCAATGGTTTCGGTCATGATCAGAACATACCGGGAAATCCGACGCTACCCGTGATCTTTCCCATTTCCTCGCTGTTGGTATCCTCTACACGCTTGATTGCCTCGTTTACAGCGGCAACCAAAATGTCTTGCAACGTCTCGATATCATCGGGATCAACGATCTCGGGCTGAATCTCGATGGAGAGAACCTCCTTCTTTCCGTTGATCTTTACAGCGACCATACCGCCGCCTGCGGAGATATCATATTCTCTGGCATCCAGATCCTCCTGAAGCGCTGCCATGTCCTCCTGCATCTTCTGTGCCTGACGGAGCATTGCGTTCATATTCTGAGGGCCGCCGCCCATTCCCTTCGGCAAATTTGCTTTCATCGTGTTTCTCCTTTATGTTCCAAAATAAATATTTTTAAAATTCCAGCTCGTCCAAATCGGTATAGACCTCATCCTTCTCCATGATAGCAAAGATCAGATCCTTTTCGGAAAGATTCTTCGAAAGTGCCATACAAAGAGAGGCGCGTACCGCTTCTCGCATCGCGGGGCGATCGACCATGGATTTGGCAAAATCGTTGGGAAATTTAACGTAAACTCTTCCATCGGGTGCCATCAATGCCTTTGCCATTTTCATAAACGGAAGAACCGAGTTATCTCCCGCCGCCGCTTGCTCGACGATCTCGTTCCATCCACGGATCAGCTTCATGCTCTGCTCGGGCTCGGGAATGATCTCGGGAGCATAATGGACCTCCTTCAAGGGCTCTGTTGCCTCCGATTGCGGCTTTTCATCCGATATAGTCTCTTCCCTCTCCATGTTTGGGATTTCGTGTGATCGAAAGGTCACGCCTGCCGCCACAGCGGTTTCCAGCTTGGAAAGTCTTGAAAGGATGGCATCGGTGGAGGTATCCAAGGAGGTATCACACAGCCGAAGCAATGCCATCTCAGCAACCAATCGCTTGGCGGCTCCCGCCTTTTGCATGGCATAAAATGCTTCATCCATGATTCTGCAATGGTGCAAAAGCGTCTCCTTCGAAAACAGCTCCGCTGTTTTTTTCAAGCGAGCCGATTCATTTTCGGTCAGATCCAAATATCGGTCCGCCACAGATGTGGTTCGCATAACCAACATGTCACGGTAATAGGATTGCAGATCCTGCCAAAAGACGGCAACATCTCTGGAGGAACGTACCACATCATCCACCGTGGCAAAAATGCCGTCAAAATTGGAAGCGGCAATGGCTCGCACCGTTTGCTCCAGCGCGTCTCTTCCTCCCGATCCTACGGTCTGATCCACCAAGGCGGAGGTAATCCTCTGTCTGGTTCCCGCGCAAAGCTCCAAAAGGCTGATGGCATCTCTCATACCGCCCTGTGCCAGTTTGGCAAGCGCACGAAGGGCATCGGCATCATACTCGATTCCCTCTCGATCGGCAATATGTACCAATCTTGAGGTCAGCACATCGGTTGCGATCCGACGAAAATCAAAGCGCTGACAACGGGAAATGATGGTGGAAGGAAGCTTATGCAGCTCGGTGGTTGCCAAAATAAACACCACATGAGCGGGGGGCTCCTCCAAGGTTTTCAAAAGCGCATTGAATGCGCTTCCGCTGAGCATATGCACCTCGTCTACAATGTAGACACGGTACTTCAGCGCCGAGGGGGAATATACCACCTCGTCACGGATATCTCGGATGTTATCCACACCGTTGTTGGACGCGGCATCCATCTCCAGCACATCGGTGGCAATGCCCGCGTCAATGGAGCGGCATGCCGCACATTGGTTGCAGGGGTTTCCTTCCACGGGCGCTTCACAGTTCACCGCCTTGGCAAGGATCTTTGCGCAGGTGGTCTTTCCCGTTCCACGGGAACCGCAAAACAAATAGGCATGGGAGAATTTATGATGCTCGGTCTCATATTTCAAAATGGATGTAATATGCTCCTGACCGCAAACATCGGAAAAGGTTTGAGGTCTCCATTTTCTGTATAACGCCTGATGCATAACTTCCTCCAATCCAGAAAAATAAAAACAGACTGCAAAATAAGACCATACACCTTCCAATCGAATGTCACTCCTACGTGATCTTCGCACCTCCTGCTCGGAGCAGGCTACCTCACGGCACATCGGGCTTACCGCTTAATGCTGCTTGGTTCCCCACCTGACATGGTTCACAGCTCCCAATTGCGCAAGACCCACTCTTCAACGCAGCAGGATACGACTCAAACCGTATCGGATCAACCCTCAAGGAAGGAATGAACCCCTGCTGTAGCGGATTTCAGGTACAGGGCTCCGCTAATTCCCCGGCTGGTATGGCCTTATTTCACAGTCCGTATGTCATCCTTGACGGACTTACCTTATTATTATACCAAACTTTCTTTCGCTTTTCAAGAGGATTTTGAATTTTTCTTTTATTTTTTCGCTCCATCTCATAAAATACTGGCTACACGTATGCGCTTCCCTCATGTTTCCTTTGTTTTATGCAGGGATGGTTCGAATCTTCAAATGACAGGATGCAATATTTTTCCCCATTTATCAACCTCTCTTCACGGAAAATTTTCACGGCTTCACAGAATCATCATGACACTTTCGCATATTCGCCACGGCTTTATGTTATGCTATAATTACAGGAAGAGAGAACGTCGTCTCCTCCACTTCTTCATTCAAAAAGGGGCGGCTTTTCCCACGCATAGGCATGGGAAGAGCCGGCCCCGTCCAATTTTATACACGATTTCGCCGCTCCACCTCAACAATAAGGGTAGCGTACATATAAAGAGAACCCAAACAGATCAAAGGAACTCCGTCCCGTTTTGCCGCTTCCCTTGCTGCATCCAATGCTTCGGGCAGGCTCTCAAATGACCTTGCCTCCATTCCCGCCTCGCAAAGGGTTTTGGCATACTCCTCGGCGCTGAGCGCGCGGGGACTGTCCGGAGTCAAGGTAAAGGCATGACTCGCCACGGTCGAAAGATCCTTGGCAATGGCGGTATAGTCCTTGTCACGAAGAACTCCCGTCAAAAGATAGACCTTCCGATCTCCAAAATACTGTTTGATGCTCTCCACCGCACCTCGGATTCCCTGAGGGTTATGCGCTCCGTCAAAGATCATCAGAGGATCCTCTGAAATGATCTCAAATCTTGCCTGCCAACGGGCGGCATTCAGCCCTTCCCGCAATGCATTCTCGGAGATGGAAAGCCCTCTCCCTTGAAGAAGATCTACGGCACTTACCACAAGAGACGCATTTCTCGGCTGGTACATGCCCAGCAAGGAGATATGAAGATCGCTTCTCTCCCCAAAATCAAAGGTGCTTCCCGACAGATCCGCCAAACGAACGTGAAGGCTTTCATAGGGAACGGTATGGAAGGACGATCCCATCTGCTCCGCACGCAGCCGAATGACCTCCCCTGCAGATGCATCCTCTCCTCCGTAAAGAATCGGAGCTCCGTCCTTGATGATCCCCGCTTTTTCGGCGGCGATCTTCTCCACCGTATCTCCGAGGAATGCCACATGATCCAAGGCGATTCCCGTAATGATCGACAAAAGCGGATGGCGAATGATATTCGTGGAATCCAACCGACCGCCCATGC
>JAFVRI010000033.1 GCA_017504335.1 Clostridia bacterium | reverse complement strand
TCTGGAGGAGGAGCCGGAGGAAATTGAAGAAGTTGAGGAGATCGAAGAGATCGAGAAAATTGAAAAGTCCGAAGAAATCCAAGAATCCGAAAAAGCTCCCTCCGACAACGATAAAACAGAAGAATAAATACAAGAAGAACCCGCTCAATGAGCGGGTTCTTTACGTCAACAGTGCCTCAAATCTGCCCATAGCCCTTCTATTAAAAATCTAAGCTACGCAAATATGCGGACGGGGTTGTCTCTTAAAAAGAAGCGGAGGAATATGTCCTCCGCTTCTTTTTGTATCATTCAAAAAATTGCTTCAAAAATTCCTTCAGTTTTTCCTCCGAAGTTACCTCCGTGATTTCCAATTGTGTCACCAAAGACTCCACGTAGCCCTGTTCTCCTGGTAAAACTCTTGCATAGTTTCGGATCAACATGACGGGTTTATCCAGCATTTTTGCATAGGTATAACCAAAATCGTAATACATATTATCCACAATGTAGTCAAACATCTTGCCTCGAGGTTCGGTTTTCAGATATCTCTGCTTATAGCATTTTTCCTGAATACAATGGCGTAAGCTAAGGTAGGATTCGGATCCCATGACTTCCAGAATCTGCGTAACGATAGTTTGCTCCGTTGTCACATGGACAAGCAGGGACAGCGAGGAGAAATTGTCCTGAGGAATAATATGGTATGCCTCTTGAAATTCATCGTACATAGGCACGGGAATCACCATATATTCAAGGGTGGTGGATTTCAACTCTTTTCCCGCGGTTCCCAGCACATGGGTCATCAACATCGCTTTGCCGGAAGCAAATGTATTTCGGGCACTTTCGTCGCAGTTGGCCGACGAATCGTTTTGGAACAGAGAACGGAGCCTCTCACCGATTTCAATATTCCGATCGGTATTGATTTTCATATTTGGATAATTCAGAGAATCTCTGTATGTCAGATCCATCGCCATTCCCATAATCATACCATCAATGGAATAGGATCCTCTATCCCCCGCAAATCCCCACTCGCCGGTCTCCTTACCGTTACCAACCTTATGTACCATGTTCAGGAAGGTTTCGTAGGTCCATTTCATTTCGTAAACCTGCTCCATCAGCTCTGCCTCGGTCAGGTCAGTATATCGCATGAGCATATCATTGTTGACAAACACAACCTCTGCTGAATCAATGGCGGTGGTGGTAATATCTCCTACCAGCATATAAAGCTTTTGATCCAGAAGAGATTCTTCATGGAACGATTGATTCCACCATCTCTTGGAAAGATCAATGTAATTTTCTTCGGCAGGAATGGAATTAATGTCAAGAAACGCGCCTTCCTGGATCATCGAAGAAGCTTCATATGTGTTGTTGGCGATAATATGATACATACTGTATCCGGACATTACAGCCGCATTGACCCGTTCCTTCAACTGATCGATCCCGCCCGATTGTACGGCAGCAGTTTCAAATTTTAGGGAAACCCCCAGATACCCTTCCACAAATTTATTTCTCGCATACACCGCATCGTTAATCAGTTCTCCTTCTCTGCGGGCAGCGTACATTTCATGGGCAGTGTTATCCTTCTGCAAAATAACCACCTGCGTTCCACCATAGTTACTCTTTTCGACTTCTAGGATCTCATCTTCGCTCAACACATTGCCCATCTCATCGGTAAAAACTTCTTCCTTACCGCTATTACTCGACCCCGATACGGTGGCATCGGATGATGCCGTCTCTTCCGGATCGCTCAGATCCTCGGTTTCTTCACTGCTGTCTCCCCAAGGATCTTCCGCTTCCCAATTGTCTTCTTCCGAGCTTTCAGGGGGAATCGCCTCTTCCGTTTGCGTCACGGACTCACTTTCGGATTCCGCCTCGCTTTCCAATGCGATTGTTTCCCGTTCGGTTTCCGTTTCGGTAGAAGGTGCCTCACTTTCGGAGAATGCGGTTTCCTGTTCTGAAGAAATTGAATTTCCTTCGTTCGTTTCCTGCGTGTTCTCCTCCGATTGTATTTCCTCAGCAGAATCCGTATGAAGGAATTCATCGGTTTCCTTCGGCACACCATTCTCGTTCGGTTGCGTGCAAGCCGTCAATAACAACAAACAAAACAACAGAAAAAATGTGATAATCAAATGCCGCATATTCTTTTTCACTTCAATTCTCCTTCCCGTGTTATATATTCCATGCGTTTATTTTAGCATGAGCACCAGAACTTGTCAACGGAAAATACGGGAAATTAGGAAAATTTGTGATATAAGTACGAAAAAAGGCCTCCCAAAAAAACGGAGTGCCTACAGCTTCTTTTCAACGCACAGATACCAAAAGCAAGACCCAACAAAAAAGAAGAGATGCGACAACGCATCCCTTCAGCTTCTCCGTTCAGTTAATGGTTCCCTGCTCGCTTGTGAACATGTTCGCCACACATTGTGAAAGCATGGGGTATTCGGAAAGCGCGGGGTCGGCTTCGATGACAAGCCTTGCCTCCTTCATAGCCTCCTTCATCAGCCCCGCATCGTCGCACAGCTCTGCCAAGCGGAACCGTACGCCACCGCTCTGTCGGAATGCATTCTCACCGTTGGTTCGTAGGAAATCACCGGGACCTCTCATTTCCAGATCCTTCTCGGCAATGGTGTAGCCGTCATAACAGTTTTTCATAACCGAAAGTCGGTCATGGGCACCGTTCTCCGCTGTTGCCGCATCCGACACCAATACGCAATAGGATTTCCGCTTACCGCGTCCCACACGTCCGCGGAGCTGGTGCAGCTGGGATAATCCAAAGCGATCGGCATTTTCCACGATCATCAGACACGCGTTGGGAACATTGACCCCAACCTCAATAACGGTTGTGGAAACCAGCACGTCGATCTCTCCCGCAGAAAATGCCTGCATGACCGCATCCTTTTCCGCCGTCTTCATTTTTCCGTGCACGACGCGAATCCGCAGAT
>JAFVRI010000270.1 GCA_017504335.1 Clostridia bacterium | reverse complement strand
CCTTCTCTTCCCTTGTATTTTTGAGAGCTTGGCTGGGGGATTCCCGTAGAAACCTCGCTCCATGCGTCAATGGGGAAATTGCGATTCAGGTCCACACCGTTCAGATTTGCCTTCCAGTATTTCAAATATTCCTCAAGGCTTCCATATTGCCCGTAGGAGGCATACTCGCTCCGATCGGTTTCATAGATCGACCGAACCTGCTCCCGAAGCGCTTCGCTGCGGATCGCCTCCAGTCCCTCGGTCGCAAGGGTGATGCCGTCGGGATTGATCATGGGAAGGACACGGATCATGCAATCCTTTGCAAAATCGGCAATCGCCTTGCCGTTTTCATCCTCCACATCGTAATTGAGCAGATAGAATTCCACCATATTCATGGCAATAAGGGGTGGCACCGTTTCTCTGCCGTGAATTCCCGCGCTGACAAAAAACTGTCTGGGGGCATCTGATCTTCCAAGATCCGCATAGAGAATCTCTCTGCCATCGGCACTCGTTCCCGCCGAGGCTACACGAATGCGGTCGGGATAGAGTCGGCAAAGCTCCCGAAGATCGTCAACCATTTCCTCATAGGTATAAGAGGGATCAGACAGGTCCACCGTTTCTCCCTCCAAAAAAATTCGGGAGCGCTCAGGTGTCCCGTCGGGATTTTCGCTGTCGGATGCTCCGAGCGTTCTCCAAAGGATCACACCGATGACGGAGCAAACAAACAAAAGCCATGCACCGATCAAGGCAACGGTTGCCCATCTCGGTACGTAGGGGCGGGACCTCTGCTCTCCGCTCTTTTCTGCCTTTGATCGCACAGAACCCCTCCCTTCAAAAAAATCTCTATTCATAATCATACCATATTTTTGATTCATTTTCAAGTAGCTCTTTTCTATTTTGCGGATTTTTCTTGCTCTCCTGAATAAACACGGAATAGGTGGCAAAACTATTAGCAGTAAATTCACGCAAAAGGAGTAAATGCTATGTCAGAACAATCCAATCGTCAAAATCCCTCGAAGAAATTAAAAAACACACAGGTCAACCGCGCCACGGTAATCGTTGCCGTCATTCTGGTTGCCGCTCTGGCGGTGATCATCGGTGTGACCGTTGCCACCAACCGCTCGAAGAAGAATGAGCTTCCCCTGCCGAACGACACCTCCTCTACCGAAACGACCCCTGATACCGAAACCGACGCACCCGCCGAAAGCGAAACCCAGCGCCCCGCGGATACCCAGACCCAAAAGCCTGCTGACACCTCGGTCTCCGTAGAAAATTCCCTTCCCTCCTTTGTGCTTCCCGTCAGCGGTGTGCTGTCCAAAAAGCATGACCCCGAGCTTCAGGTCTACTCGGTGACCATGAACGACTATCGCGTGCATATCGGTGTGGATATCGTGACCGAAAAGGATGCTCCCGTCTATGCCGCCGCGGACGGAACCGTGGCAAGAATCTGGAAGGATGTACTGATGGGCTACTGTATCGCCGTTCAACATAACGGTGATTGCCTGACGGTCTATAAGAATCTCGGTGAGGAGCTCCCCGGTGGAATCGCCGAGGGCGCGAAGGTTCGCTCCGGCCAGCTGATCGCCTCCGTGGGCGAGAGCGCTATGGTGGAAGTGGCAGAGGAGCCTCATCTCCACTTCGAAATGACCATTGAAGACCTCGCCGTTGACCCGCTGGAATATTTCAACGAAAAAGCCCTGGAGTCCCTTTCCATCGATGCATCCTACGGGGAGTAGAAATTCGTTAAGACTCGATTTTTTGTCGCTTTTGAAAAAGCTCCGCAAAACTTTCATACAAAATGTGACTTGACTTTTTTGCAATCTTCTCGTCATAATTTCCGCAAAATGATATTGTCTTTTCTCTAAGGGAAAAAACCATCGGACTGTGTTGCTTACGCACACCACCGATGGTTTTTTATTTATAACCGGAGGGACTTGCTCTTCCCGAAAAATAAATAAAAAGAAATCCGTCGGCGGCCGAGTGCGAAGCACATGCCGCCGTCCGACGGATTTCTACCTCAGAGAAAAAAGAATCGCTCACATCCTACACAAGGACGAGGAGTCTATGTCCCCCCAAGCCATATTTTGTAATAAAGTTTTTGCCAAGCTTTTTTCTAAAAAGCGACAAATCGCGTCCCCTCGCATCACTTTTCGTTGGTCGCGTTATAGGTTGGAAAGAGCTCACGCCAGACGTCGGTGTGGGCTTCGCAGTCGAGATAATGTCCGAAGCGGTCGTTGTGCCGTTCTTCGCAGCCGGGGATTCCTGCTCTGCCGATGGTTTTGGTTACGTAGACCTCGTAATTTTCCACGCAGAAATCGTGCCATCCCTTGCGCCAGCTTCCATCTGCCAGAGAACGGTTTCGCTCGGCAAACTCCGAGAGAATGGTTTCCTTCTCTTCTCCCCTTGCCAATTCAATGCCACGGGAATTGCTCTTCACGGGAATGAATTCCACCGTATGCTCGACGGTATCATAGACCACCGCCAGGCAGTTGTGCCACATGGGAATGTTATAATCCTTCACGAAATGGAAATTGCCCTGTCCATAGAGAATGTGACCACCCTTGTAGCTCTCATAAGCACCGATACAATGACTGTGCTGACAAAGCACAATGTCCGCACCGTTGCGTACCATGGCGCGGCAGAGTTTGATGAGTCGAGGCGAGGGATAACGACACAGCTCCTTACCACCGTGATAGGTCACGATCACACGGTCGTGGGTCTCCTTTGCCGCCCGAATGTCCTCCATGGTATCGTATTCGTCAAAGGGACGGGAGCCCATACGATCCTCAAGGGCATAAGAATATTCATGCTCGCAAACGGCGACCACGGCAATCTTCTCTCCCTTCTTTTCGAAGGTGTAATTTTTGCGGGAATCCTCATAATCTTCCCCGAAGCCCGTATAGCCGAGTCCTGCCTCGGTCAGCACCTTCTGCGTGTCTCTCGCGCCCTTGACGCCAAAGTCAAACACGTGGTTGTTGCTCAGACCGCAGACGGTCACACCCAACATCTTCAAGGTCTTTGCGGTCTCCTTGGGAGCTTTCAAGGGAGGCCCGATTTTTTTAATCGCGCCGTCATGGTCGGTCAGAGCGCATTCCAAGTTTACGATGGAAAAATCCTTGTCGGCAAATAAAGATACCGTATCGCCAAAGAGAGCCTTTACATCCTTGGCGGCAAATAACTCCGCATTCCGTTCGGTGGGGCAAATATCTCCCAAAAGTAAAGTTTTCATAAGGATACTCCTTCTTTTTTCTTTCGTCAATAGGATAGCATTCCGCCCGAGATTTGTCAAGAGATTTGGATGATTTTCAACGGAATTTTCCGAAACGGCGGGAGCAAGCCCCATCGGTTGATTCTCGCCGTTTTGTTGTCGGTATGCCACTATTTTCGGGGCGTCGAGGACGTCGCCCCCTACGGGATAGAAATAATTTAGTGTAGATTCTCCTATATAGACAAAGAGATATTTGATCGTTTATTTAGAAAAATCGCAATGGATTTTCTCTATCATTTGTAGGGGGCGACGTCCTCGACGCCCCAAGAAAGCGAGGTTTTATTCCATACAAAACGGCGGAAGTTACTCCCGCCGTCAACCAAAAAGCCCCCTGCGAAAGCAGAGGGCTTGAATGGAGCTTATTGCTTTTCGGCTTTCTTTGCCGCTTTTCTTTCCTTGCCGACCTTGACCGCGCCGACAACGATACCCGAAAGAACGAACAGAGCAAGCACGTTGGGAATAACCATGATGTTGTTGAACATATCCGCCAGCTCCCAAACCAGATCGTTGGGGAAGAGAGAGCCGAGGAAAATAAAGGCAATCGCGAGAATCGAGTAGACCAGAACGCCGATCTTCTGCTTCTTGCCAAACATGTACTGAACGTTCTGCTTACCGAAGAAGTTCCAGCTGATGATGGTGGTAAAGGCGAAGAAGGTCAAGCAGATGGCAACCAAAATGTTTCCGAGCATTTCGTTGCCCAATGCCGTACCAACAGCGGTCTGCATCATGTTTGATTTGGTGATGGCACCCGTTACTCCGTTCGCCGCCAAACCCAGCTCGGTTCCGAGAGGACCTTTCACATACAAAGTAGAGATAACCACCAATGCGGTAATGGTCAGAACCACGAAGGTATCGATGAACACACCGATCATGGCGACCACACCCTGATCGTGAGGTGTCTCAACCTTTGCCTGCGCGTGTGCGTGAGGAGTTGAACCCATACCGGCTTCATTGGAAAAGAGACCTCTCTTTACACCCTGGCTGATCGCCGCCTTGATTGCCGCGCCGAACGCGCCTCCAAGCAGCGCCTGAGGTACAAACGCAAACTTGAAGATCATACCGAAGGTTGCGGGAATGTACTTCACGTTGATACCGAGGATGATCAGGCCGATCACCAAATAGGCAACCGCCATGATGGGAACGATCTTCTCGGCAACCGACGCGATTCTCTGAATACCGCCGATGAAAATGAAGGCGCAGATCGCTGCCAAAATGAGACCGATCACCCATGTGGGAATGACATCATTGGATGCGGTATTGACGGACTCGGAGATCGAGTTGGACTGAACCATAGAGCCCATAAAGCCAAGCGCCAACGTAATGGCGATGGCAAAGAAGCCTGCCAGGAACTTACCGAATTTGCCCGTAAAGGCACGGCGAATGTAATACACAGGGCCGCCGAGAACCGAACCGTCCTCGTTTACGATCTTGGTCTCCTGCGCCAGCGTTGCCTCTGCATAGATGGTAGCCATGCCGAAGAATGCGATGATCCACATCCAGAAGATAGCACCGGGGCCACCGATGAGGATCGCGCCGCAGGCACCGACAATGTTACCCGTACCAACCTGTGCGGCAATGGCGGTTGCCAGAGCCTGGAAGGATGAAAGACCGCCCTTTTGCTTTCCGCCCTTCAGGGACAGATTTCCGAACACCTTCTTCATGCCTTCGCCAAAGCAGCGAACCTGCACAAAACGGGTACGGATCGAGTAGAAAAGTCCTACACCAACCAAAAGGATGATGAGGATGTAGTCAGACAGATACGCATTGATCTTCTGAACAATGGGAAGCAGAAAATCCGATACTGCTTGCATAAAAGAAAACCTCCTTGCCGTTCATGACGGCGATAAAATTGAAAAACAAAAAACCACTGAATCCATCAGTGGCTCCAAAGAGAAAACAATCGACGCCTTTTGTTTGCGTCTTCTCTGTCCTTTTGCCTGAGAGATTCGGCATCCATCGGATACCTTGCACCTTCGGCACTCTTGCGAGATTCTCCAGAGCCCCTCCGCCCTCTGTCTCATACGATCCAAAAGGCTTCAACGGTTTTATATTTATGTAATCATTTTATCACACATTTCGACAAATTGCAATACATATTTTTTATAAAAAATACACATACCCATCACAATCATTTGGTTTGTTTGCACAAAAAAAGAGAGGAGCAACCGCTCCTCTCTTCCCTTTTAATTTTCGTCAAGGATTCTCTTCGCGATCTCCTCACCGAGGATTCTGTGACCCAGATCTCCCGGGTGGCATTTATCATGGGGCAGCCAATCGCCCTGACCGTTTCCCTCTCCGCCGAGGATCATATGATCCATCCACATTTTGTGCATATCAATGAGGGGCAGCTCCTGTTCCCTTGCCACCTCGATCATTTTTTCGGCATACAGATCGAGATAAGAGGTGGGGGTGCTTCCGTCATGGTAATAGGTAGGAGTCATCAGGATCACATCCGCCTCGGGATTGGTGTTTGCCAAAAGCTCCAAAAGCTCGCAAAGATCCTCCTTATACTGCTCGGGAGTCACGTACTTCGACGCATTCTTCACCAGCGAATCGTTGATGCCCAACATGACCGTAAAGAGATCGGCACGCCTTCCTTCAAATTCCCTGCCCGCGTAGTCGTCCTTGCGGTTGAGCAACCGACGAACCGTATTGCCGCCGATGCCGCAACGAACCACGGTCAGCGTTCCCACCACTCCCTTTTGAACCGTGATCGGTCCGTCAAAGTGCTCCACGGGGAGTAGCTCTCCGTCCGCATTTTTTGCCTGCTGCCCGTCATAGCGCAATATTTCTTTGTCGGGAAATCGCTTGGCAAGCTCCCTCGTCAGAACTGCCGTATAGGTGGTCTCGTCCGAGGACGCTACGCTTCCTCGGGTAATGCTGTCTCCCAAGGTCAGAAAAAGATATTCCTCCGACTCGGTCATTTTCTTCGCGATAGCCTTCATGGTTTTGCTTCTCATAAAAATCATTCCCCATTTGTTTTTTCTTTATTGTATTGTAGGACAATTCCAAAGAAAAGTCAAGTCTTTTGGCGAATTTGATTGACAAATGCTTTTTTACGTGATATAATGAGTTGTTAGAATTTATCCGACATCTGTAAAGGAACGGTTTTTAGCTATGAAAAGAGATTTTGTTAGATCGATGTATGAAAATCCCGAAGCCTTTGGCGGCAAGACCGTCACCGTAGGCGGCTGGGTCCGCAATCTGCGTGACAGCAAGGCATTCGGCTTTATTGACCTGAACGACGGCTCCTGCTTCAAGAGCATTCAGGTGGTATTTGAGCGTGAAAAGATCGCAAACTACGAGGAGATCGCACATCAGAACGTGGGTGCGTCTTTGGTCGTAACGGGTGTCATTGAGCTTACCCCCGGCATGAAGCAGCCCTTTGAGCTGAAGGCAACCGAGATTGCCGTAGAGGGCACCTCCACTCCCGAGTATCCTCTGCAGCCCAAGCGTCACTCGGTGGAATTCCTCCGCGAGCAGGCATATCTGCGTCCGAGAACCAATCTGTTCTCCGCCGCATTCCGTGTCCGCAGCGAGGCGGCATTCGCCATTCACAAGTTCTTCCACGACCGTGGATTCGTATACGTTCACACGCCTCTCATTACCGCCTCCGACTGTGAGGGCGCGGGCGAGATGTTCCGCGTGACCACGCTGGACTTGGACAACCCTCCTCGCAAGGAGGATGGCTCTGTTGATTTCTCACAGGATTTCTTCGGCAAGTCCGCAAACCTGACCGTTTCGGGTCAGCTGGAGGGCGAGACCTTTGCCCTTGCTTACGGCAAGATCTACACCTTCGGTCCTACCTTCCGTGCGGAAAACTCCAACACCGCCCGCCATGCGGCTGAGTTCTGGATGATCGAGCCCGAAATCGCCTTTGCCGATCTGGACGACAATATGGCTCTGGCTTGGGATATGATCCAGTTCATCATCCGTCACGTGATGGAAAACTGCCCGCAGGAGATCGACTTCTTCAACAGCTTTGTGGAGAAGGGTCTGAAGGACCGTCTGACCGCGCTGGCAAACAGCGACTACAAGAAGGTGACCTACACCGAGGCAGTGGAAATTCTCCAAAAGAGCGGCGCCGACTTCAAGTACCCCGTGGAATGGGGCATCGACCTCCAGACCGAGCATGAGCGCTATCTCACCGAGCAGGTGTTCAAGTGCCCCATCTTCGTGGTGGATTACCCCAAGGAGATCAAGGCTTTCTATATGCGTCTCAACGATGACGGCAAGACCGTTGCCGCTATGGACCTTCTCGTTCCCGGTGTGGGCGAGATCATCGGCGGCTCTCAGCGTGAGGAGCGCATCGACGTCCTCACCGCCAGAATGGCTGAGTGCGGTCTGAATGAGGAGGATTACTGGTGGTACCTGAACCTCCGTCGCTACGGCGGCACCAAGCACGCAGGCTACGGCCTCGGCTTCGAGCGCATTATCATGTACCTGACCGGTATCTCCAATATCCGTGACACCATCCCCTACCCCAGAACGGTTGGCAACGCGGAGTATTGAGAAATTTCTTACGACTAATTTTTGTCGCTTTTGAAAAAGCTCCGCAAAACTTTTCATTACAAAATATTTTTT
>JAFVRI010000269.1 GCA_017504335.1 Clostridia bacterium | reverse complement strand
TTGTTGAATACACCTCCCAGCGTCTCGATACCGAGGGACAGGGGGGTAACGTCCAGCAGCAGCAGATCCTTGACGTCGCCGCCAAGCACGCCGCCCTGAATTGCGGCACCGATGGCAACACACTCGTCGGGGTTGATGCCCTTGAAGGGCTCC
Organism: Clostridia bacterium; assembly: GCA_017504335.1. GTDB lineage: Bacteria > Bacillota > Clostridia > Oscillospirales > CAG-272 > HGM12713. The sequence continues at coordinate 6,921 of JAFVRI010000269.1, read as the reverse complement.
TTGCCGAGGAACTTCTTCACCGCTTCCTGCACGGCGGGAATTCTTGTAGAACCGCCGACCAGAAGGATCTTATCCACCTCGGATGCGCTGATTCCCGCATCGGCAAGAACCTGCTTGGTGGGGGTCATGGTCGCGTCAACCAGATCCGCGGTAATGCGATCAAACTCCGCTCTGGTCAGGGTTGCGTCAAAGTGGAGAGGGCCTGCTGCGGTAGCGGTCAAGAAGGGCAGATTGATGTTGGTGCTCATCATGCCGGACAGCTCGATCTTTGCCTTCTCTGCTGCCTCCTTGAGTCTCTGCATGACCATCTTGTCATTGCGGAGATCCACACCGTTTTCCTTCTTGAACTGCTCTACCATCCAGTTGATGATACGCTCGTCGAAATCGTCACCGCCCAGACGGTTGTTACCTGCGGTAGCCAGTACCTCAAATACACCATCGGAGATCTCCATCAGAGATACGTCGAAGGTACCGCCACCAAGGTCGAACACCATGATTCTCTGGTCGGTTTCCTTATCCATACCGTATGCGAGAGCGGCTGCGGTAGGCTCGTTGATAATACGAAGAACCTCAAGTCCCGCGATCTTACCGGCATCCTTGGTTGCCTGTCTCTGTGCATCCGAGAAGTATGCGGGAACGGTGATCACCGCCTGCGTTACGGGAGCACCGAGATATGCCTCCGCATCAGCCTTCAGCTTCTGCAGAACCATGGCGGACAGCTCCTGAGGGGTATAATTCTTTCCGTCGATCTCCTTCTTATAAGCAGATCCCATTTCACGCTTGATACTGATAACCGTGCGGTCGGGGTTGGTAATTGCCTGACGCTTTGCCACCTGACCCACCATTCTCTCACCGCTCTTGGTAAAGGCAATGACAGAGGGAGTGGTTCTCGCTCCTTCGGGGTTGGGGATGACGCTGGGCTCACCGCCCTCAAATACAGCAACACAAGAGTTGGTCGTTCCTAAATCTATTCCGATGATTTTTCCCATGATATTTTCCTCCTTATGGGTTTTATAAATATTTTTCAAATTTTAGTTGGCGACCTTGACCATTGCGTAACGGAGAACCTTGTCGCCCTTGGCATAGCCCTTCATGAAGACCTCTACCACCTGATTCTCGCCTACCGTCTCATCTTCTACGTGCATGACGGCATTATGCACGTTGGGATCAAAGGGCTTTCCTTCCGCCTCGATCTCTGCCACTCCCATTTTGGAGAGCAGCTCCGAAAAGCTCTTGAGGGTCAGCTCCAATCCCCTTCCCATCTGAGATTCTGCCGAATCGTCGGTGTTGTACTGCGCCGCCCGCTCTAAGTTATCAAGCACGGGCAGGATGTTGGTCAGCGTGTCGCAGACCGCATCCGCGTAAGCACTCTCACGCTCCTTGGCACTCCTCTTACGGAAATTATCGTATTCCGCGCATACGCGCAAATACTTGTCACTCATTTCGGCAAGCTCCGCGGTCATCTTCTCCAAGGATTTTCTAACTTCTGCAAGCTCTGCCTCTGCCTTCTTGGCTTTCTTCTTGGAGCTCTTGGGAGCTTCCTCGGTTGCCACTTCATTTGTTGCCTCCGCAGTTTCTTCCACGGGAGTCTCTACCGTTTCCTCTACGGCTTCTTTTCCAGTTTCTTCTGCTTTTTCTACGGTTTCTTCGATCTTCTCGTCCATTTCACTATTCCTTTCCCGTGATCTGCTTGGTTTCATCCACCTCAAACATACTGGAAATATTCTCCGTAATGTCTCCGATGGTTTCAAGCACCTGCTTGTAATTCATTCGTCTGGGCCCGAGGACGCCGATGACGCCGACGGTCCGTCCGTTCTTTTTGATGGGCTTGAATACCAGCGCCGAATTGTTCATAACCTGCACCGGGCTCTCCGAGCCGATCAGCACGTTGATGTCGTCGCTGTCCGCCTGAGATACCAGATCAAGGATCTCCTCTTGGTTTTCAAGAGTTCCCAGCAGTCTGCCAAACTGATCGCTGTCCGCGTACTCGGGATATTGCAACAGGTGGTTGAGTCCCGACAGACGCATCTCACCGCCGTCGATTTCGTTCATAACCTCATAGACGCACTTGACCGCGGGGTTGACCAGATAGGCCGTATCACCCATGGCATTTTCCAGCTCCATAATGATCGGAAGAGTGATCCGATCCGCGCCAAGACCGCACAGGCATCCGTTGAACAACTCGGACAGGGTGCGAAGCGCCATATCGGTAACGATCCCCGAAGAAGTCGCCTTCTTTGTCTTGACTGCTCCGCTTGACGTAATCATCAGCATGGCAAAATGATAATCGTCAATGGAGACAAACTCAAACTTTGACATAGTCACCGCCGATGCCTTCGGCTTAATGGCGATACCTGTGTAGTTGGTCATGGATGAAGCCAGACGGGAGGCGGTCTCCAGGATCTGATCGATCTCCGCCATCTTTGCCTTGAGTAGCTGATTGATCTGCGTGACCTCTCGGGTGGTCGTGGCATATTGCTCGACCAATGAATCCACATAAAAGCGATATCCCATTTCACTTGGCACTCTACCCGCCGAAGTGTGAGGCTGAACCAGATATCCCAACTGCTCTAACTCCGCCATCTCGTTTCGGATGGTTGCCGAAGAACAGGACAGCAGGCTGCTTTGCATGATCGCCTTTGAGCCGATCGGCTCACCGCCTTCGATGTGCGCCTCTACAATGGATTTGAGTATCAGTTTTTTCCGCTCGCTGAGCTCCTGCTTTTTCTCTCCCAAGCTCTGCCCTCCTCTCCGATTTCATCCGTCTTGTTTGGGGATTCCTTTTTGAAGTTTTAGCACTCATTTTCTCGGAGTGCTAAACTCTGTATAAAATTTATCATGTTTTCTCCTTTTTGTCAAGAGTTTTTTAAAAGTTTTTTATGAAGTTTTTGTAAACAGTGCTAAAACTTCCATCCCTTCTATTGTTTCACAGTTCCGATTCTCTCATACCGATAAAAATCCTCGCCCAAACCAAGGAGTTTGGACGAGGAAATACTTTATTTGCTGAATTTTACTGTTACGATCTCAAAATTGGATACGGGAATGATAACCTTTCCGTCTACCACATTCAGTTCCTTCACGGGGCTCTCCATGAGATCGCAAAGGTACGCTTTCGCATAGGTGGCGGGAACGGTCAGGGTCACGTTGGAGCGGCAATCGAAGGCATCGTACATACGGACCAGTAGCGCGTCGTCCTCCTCGGTCCTCTTGACGGCAGTCACGACCATATTGGGCGCATCGCAGGAGACAAGCGAAAGCTCGGCAGGCAAGGATCCGATGTGAGCGGAGACCGTACGGGTGATCTGAGGTTGATTCAATGCCCAAGCCTCGGCAATAACGCCTGCCTCGCGGAAATCTCCCACGTGGGGCATCAGCGAATATACGAAATGATGCGCCCCTTGATCGGCATGGGGATTGGGATCGGTGGGGCATTTCAGAAGGGTCACGCCCACGGTAGAGCCAAGCACGCCGTAACCGTACTTATTGGCGCTCAGCAACGAAACACCGTAGCCCTTCTCGGACAGATCCATCCACTTGTGAGCATAGCACTCAAATCTTGCCTCATCCCAAGAGGTATTCTCATGGGTGGGACGTACCACGTGACCAAACTGCACGTCATACGTAGCCGCAGTAGCATGAACGTCCAAGGGGAAGATCGCCTTAAGGATCTGATGCGTCTCGTGCCAATCCAGATCGGTCTCAAAATCAATTCGGCTGCTTTCGGAATAGAGCCAAAGATTTTGAGAGATCACCGAATCCATATACTTGCGGCAAATACGGAAGCCGCCACGGCTGCCGTCTGTAATGGGCGTGATCTCGGCAGGCTCGTTCAACTCGAAGCGTTTGTAGCGATAGTATTCCTCGATCTCCCACGCATCGTATTTGATGGGGTGATCCTCAAAGACGGTCAGCACGTTTCCGCGCTTCCCTGCCTTCAATACCTCTCGGTCGGCACGCTTGTCATACAGAGACGCGATCTGCCCCGCCTCATTGAGCGCCAGGGTATAAAAGCGATTCTCGGCAACCAACCCCTTTACCGTCACCGAGGACACGGGGGCTTTGGGCGAGAGGACTCGCCAGCCAAACGCAGGAATCTCTTCCGCGCACTCCACGTAGCCCTCCTCGGTCCTGAACGCGCCCTTACGCGCCCATCCGATGGGGTTATAGACCAGCACGCCGCCATTTGAAGCGATCTTCTCCGAAAGAGATGAGAGCTTGTCCGCAACGACACGGTTTCCGTAATCGAAAATCTCGGCATAGTCCTTATCGGTCAGTTCATATACCGATTCAATGGAAGAACCGGGCAGGATGTCATGGAACTGGTTGTGCAGAACTTTACGCCACGCCCGATCCAAGCGTTCCTTATCATATGAGCCTCCGAAAGCAAGATCGGTAACCGACAGAGCTTCGGCGGTAGCAAGCAATTGCTCGGCACGGCGATTCCCTTCCTTGACCTTCGATACCGAGGTATAGGTACCGCGGTGATATTCCAGATACAGCTCTCCCACCCATTTGGGCGTTCTTCCCGTTCGGCGGCTGTTTTCGGTCAACTCCCCGTAGGCGGTATCCAGATAGTCGGTGAGGGTGGTGATCTTTGCCACGGGCATTCCGGGCAAGCCGCGGGAAAGTCGGCGGTAGTTCTCTAACATCTCCGCGGTAGGCCCTCCGCCTCCGTCACCGAAGCCGTAGGTACTGAGGGCTCGGTTGCAGTATTCCTTCTGCTGGAATCGATCCCACGTTCCTCGAATCTCCGACGCATTCAACCTTCCGTTATAGGTCGTATAATTTTTATGAATGCTTCCGTCACTCCGACGGGTTCCGCCAAAGGCCTGATCCGTAATAAAAAAGGTAGGGATCTCGCTTCCGTCAATTCCCTCCCAAAGGAAGGCATCCTTCGGCATCATGTTCGTATCGTTCCAGCTGATCTTGGAGGTCACAAAATAATCCACGCCGCTCTTTTTGAGGATCTGCGGAAGCGCCGCGCTATATCCGAACACGTCGGGCAAATATAGCACGCGGCTCTCACATCCAAGCTCTTCACGGAAGAAGCGTTTGCCGTAAAGGATCTGTCGAACCAAGCTCTCTCCCGTAGTCAGATTACAATCGGCTTCCACGTACATTGCCCCCTCGGGTTCCCACCTGCCCTCGCGGATCAGCGAAAGCAACTCCTCGTATTTTTCGGGAGCTTCCTCCTTTAAGTAACGGTAAAGCTCGGGCTGAGAAAGCATAAACCTGTATTCGGGATAGCGATCCATCAACGCCTTCGCCGTAGCAAAGCTATGCTGGATCTTCTCACGGGTCACAAAGCGATCCCATCTCCATTCCACGTCAATGTGGGTGCTTGCCACGCAATGAATGACGGGCTTGCCATCGGGAGTACACCGCTTGCCGTAAAATTCCTTTTCCATGTATTCTCTTGCCGCCAGAACGCTTTCACGGTAGGAGGGGCTTCCCACCGCGCGGGTATCGGTCATGTTTGCCACGTCGGAAAGCAGAGACATGGTACGAATGTATTCCTCGGAGGTTTCGGAGAAGGTCAGGTACGCATCAAAGGGAACCTTTACGTCATAATAAAGCCCCTCGGTATCGGTATCCACCGCCCAGACCGTCATGGTGGGATGGATCACCGAGTCGGTGCTTCCCATATATAGATATAAATGTAGCGCGTAATCGGTATCGGGGCAAAGATCGATCTCGGTATGGTTGGTATCCAATCCCCCTGCCATATAGCCATTGAGGTAAACGATTCCTTGGGTATTGGTGGCATCCCAGGTTCCTTCCCTTCCTGTAGCAATGCGAAGCATCATCCGTTCACGAGAAGCAATCGCAGGGGTGCGGAACTTGGTACGGAGCCAGAAATGCACGTCGTTGCCCGAAAGCATCGTGCCATCCTCAAAGGGAATCCAGCCGTCCGCAGGGGGACAGTTTCCCTTTTTGTAGCCACTCTGACAGTATTCTATGCCCTCAAGCGGGAAGAGTTTCCGATTCCTTGCCTCTTCCAAAAGATTCACAAAGGATTTTATACATTTTTTGAAGTCCATCTTTTTCTCCTTTATCTTTATTTCCCCCTTTATTATAGCATAGCAATCATGATCAAAAAATAATATTTTTGCAAAGAAGTATCGGATTTTTGTCACGCACGGAATCTCCACTTGTCTCTTTACAAAAAAGAAATCCGTGGGACGTAGTGTCCGACGGATTTCTACCTTAAAGGAAAAATATTCGCCTATTCGTCACATAAGGACGAGAACTGTACGTAAGGGCATAAAAATTTTTTGAATGAAAGTTTTTGCAATGCTTTTTTCAAAAAGCGCAAACCGCATCCTCGTATCCTTTATTGACTTACATACGCAAGTTTTAATTCCGCTACCCGGTTATCCTTTAACTGAATGATCAGCTTTTGTTTTCCGTTTTTATAGGTCAGTGTATTTCCGAAGGTTTCGGAAGGATCACCGTATGCCTTTTGCACGGCATCTTTGGACGAGCCGATGGTGATTCCTTCGGAAGTCTCGATCAGATCGTTCCGAAATTCCACGGCATCCACGGTCTGTTTGCCGTCGGAGGCAACCAAAAAATAAAGATAGAAAGAATCGTAGGTATATCGAATCTGCTCTCCCTGATCTCCACAGCTTGCCACAGGCATTTCCGCCTTGGGTGTACCCAGTTTGTCAAGCAGACCTCCCGCTTTCTCACCGGGACAGATCTTTGCGCCGTTATAGGAGATAGAATAGGCATCCCCACCGTTCTCTTCCTCTCCGCAGGCAACGAGTGCCAGCAAAAAGATGAGTGCCAGAGAAAGTGCCAAAAGTCTTGTTCCAACCGTTTTCATGATGCTTGATTCCTTTCTTTCATGGATTCTTCCTTGTCCGCCTTGAAACGCGCCAAACGTTCATTCCAGACCGCGGCGACCTCCGCATCACC
>JAFVRI010000268.1 GCA_017504335.1 Clostridia bacterium | reverse complement strand
GGGGGCGACGTCCTCGACGCCCCGTTACAAATAGAAAAGAAAACCGTCGGTGGCGCAGCAGCCGTCCGACGGTTTTCAACCTCAGAGAAAAAAGAATCACTTACATCCTATCGAAGGACGAGGGCTCTATGTTCCCCAAGACATATTTTGTATGAAAGTTTTTGCCAAGCTTTTTTCAAAAAGCGTAAAAGCGATCCCGAGCTAACCTCTTCAGTTATCCAACGAGCGGGAATCTGCTTCGTTTTTGGCGAAGGAGATGAACGCATCGGCGGGCATTGCGCCGAGGTCGCCCTTCTTGCGGGAGCGGACGGCGACGGTATTTTCGGACATTTCCTTATCACCGATGATCAGCATATAGGGAACCTTTTCCAGCTGAGCCTGACGGATCTTATAGCCGATCTTTTCGTTGCGCTCGTCCACGGTTACACGCAGACCGAGGGCGGTCATGCGATCCGCGAGGGTGCGGCAGTAATCAGCCTGCTCGTCGCCGATGGGGAGGAAGCGAACCTGCTCGGGAGCCATCCACATCGGGAGCGCGCCTGCGTACTTTTCCAGCAGCAGAGCAAGGGTACGCTCGTAGCAGCCGAGGGAGGTACGGTGAATGATATAGGGAGTCTTGAGGGTATTGTCGGAATCCACGTACTCCATGCCGAACTTCTTGGCGAGCAGCATGTCGATCTGAATGGTAACCAGCGTGTCCTCCTTGCCGTGGACATTCCGCATCTGGATATCCAGCTTAGGTCCGTAGAAGGCAGCCTCATCGATACCGATGGTGTAGTTGCCCTCACCAAGGTACTCATCCAACAGCTCGCCCATGACGGTCTGTGCCTCGTTCCACTGCTCGGGAGTACCCTCGTACTTATCGGTACGGTTGGGATCCCACTGAGAGAAGCGGAAGTAGCAATCCTCCCAAAGACCGACGGCGGACAGGCAGTGCTTTGCCAGCTCCAGACAGCCCTTGAATTCCTCGGCAAGCTGCTCGGGGCGGAGAACCAGGTGACCCTCGGAAATGGTGAACTGGCGAACACGGATGAGACCGTGCATTTCGCCGCTGTCCTCGTTACGGAAGAGGGTAGAGGTCTCACCCAAGCGCATGGGAAGATCGCGGTAGGAGCGCTTCTTATTCAGGAACACCTGATACTGGAAGGGGCAGGTCATAGGACGGAGCGCGAAGCACTCCTTGGTCTCGTCATAAGGATCGCCCAGCACGAACATACCGTCCAAATAATGATCCCAGTGACCCGAAATTTTATACAGATCTCTCTTTGCCATCAAGGGGGTCTTGGTCAGCAGATAGCCGCGCTTCTGCTCTTCATCCTCTACCCATCTTTGGAGAAGCTGAATGGTTCTCGCACCCTTGGGGAGCATGATGGGCAGACCCTGACCGATGGAATCCACGGTGGTGAAGTATTCCAGATCGCGTCCGATCTTGTTGTGGTCGCGCTTCTTGGCTTCCTCGATGCGCTCCAAATGCGCCTTCAGCTCATCCTTCGAGGGGAAGGCAGTACCGTATACGCGCTGAAGCATCTTGTTCTTCTGATCGCCCTTCCAGTACGCGCCCGTGCATTGGGTCAGCTTGAATGCCTTGACCGCACCCGTTGCGAACAGGTGAGGACCTGCGCAGAGATCTACGAAATCACCCTGGCGGTAGAAGCTGATGGTCTCGCCCTCGGGCAGCTCCTCAATGAGCTGAACCTTATAGGGCTCATTCTTTTCGGTCATCAGCGCGATCGCCTCGTCGCGGGGAAGCTCAAAGCGCTCAATGCGCAGATTTTCCTTGACGATCTTCTTCATCTCGTCCTCCAAGGATTTCAGCACCTCGGGAGTGAAGGGAACCTCGCTGTCGAAGTCGTAGTAAAAGCCGTTCTCGATGGCAGGACCGATGGTCAGCTTGGTTTCGGGATAGAGGCGCTTGACCGCCTGTGCCAGGATATGAGAAGCGGTGTGGCGGAATACGTGAGCGCCATCTTCCTCGGCGAAGGTGAGAAGCTCTACCTCAGCATCGCCCTCGATGGGGGTCGAGAGAGCGACCAGCTTGCCGTTTACCTTAGCGGCAAGAACCGCGCGGCTGATCAGCTCCAGCTCGGCAGCGGCATCATAGACCGTGATGGGCTCATTCTTTTCCAATACCTTGTCTGCAATTTTAATGTTCATGATTTCCTCCTGTTGAACTGTATATGAATTTATTTTTTGAATATAAAAACGCACCTCGGACGGCGGTTGCCGTCCGGGGTGCGTTTGGTTTGCGCACGGTTCCACCCGGATTTTTAGCTTTTTATTCCATAGGGGACGGCATGAAAAGCGGTATCCGTGAGATTCTTTCGCAAGAGCCTTGCAGCCGTGGGCTCTCTCTCTGGGGCGAGGGGGATCTCGGGACGTGTTTTTTCACGTTGCTCCGACCGATTGATGTTCGATTTATTTCTTGGACTGGTTGTATTCGGAGTGGGGGTTGATAAACTCGCGCCAATCCAGATCGCCGCGATCCAGCGCGGTGATGATGACCTCCGCGGTGGCAATGTTGGTTGCCACGGGAATATTATGCAGGTCGCACATACGAAGCAGCTCCTGCTCAGCGGCATTGTACTTTGCCGAGGGACGGGTGTCGCGGAAGTTCAGAAGCACGTCGATCTCGTTGTAGGCGATCCTCGACGCAACCTGCTCCTCTCCTCCCTGGTCGCCCGACATGAGGCGGTCGATCTCCAGTCCCGTTGCCTCGGAGATATATTTCGCGGTGGCGGCGGTGGCGCATAAATGGTGTTTGCTCAGAATGCCGCAATACGCAATACAAAACTGTGCCATTAACTCTTTTTTCATATCGTGGGCAATCATCGCAATCTCCATCTGTGTTCCTCCGTTCATCTTTAGTGTCGTAAAATGTGTGTATAATGATACACTGCTCTACGTACTATTATACCATTTTTTTGCCCTGTTTGTCAATGGCTTTGCATAAATTTTGTAAATTTTTACGAAGTTCACAAAAACCCTTGCATTTTTGGGGAAAATCGGATATAATAAGGTTGATTTTTTTTATTGGAGGTTCTTTATGATTGACGAAATGATTGCAAAGGTTGCGGCAACCGACAAGGAGATCGCGGATGCGATTGCCGCAGAATATGAAAGACAGAGCGACGGTCTGGAGCTGATCGCTTCCGAGAACGTGGTATCCGAGGCGGTTATGTGTGCCATGGGCTCGGTTCTGACCAACAAATATGCCGAGGGTTATCCCGGCAAGCGCTATTACGGCGGCTGCGCTTGCGTGGATGTGGCAGAGACCATTGCCATTGAGCGTGCCAAGAAGCTGTTTGGCGCCGCATACGCAAACGTACAGCCTCACAGCGGTGCGCAGGCAAATACCGCCGTTTACTTCGCGCTCCTTCAGCCCGGTGACACGGTCATGGGCATGAGCCTGGCGCACGGCGGTCATCTGACCCACGGAAGCCCTGTGAATATTTCGGGTATGTATTATCATTTCGTGCCCTATGAGCTGGATCCCGTGACCCAGTATATTGACATGGAGGCATATGAGAGACTGGCAAAGGAGCACCGTCCCAAGCTGATCGTAGCGGGTGCTTCCGCTTATCCCAGAATCATTGACTTCAAGAGAATGGCAGAGATCGCGCACGAGGTTGGCGCGTACTTTATGGTGGACATGGCGCATATCGCGGGCTTGGTTGCCGCAGGTGTGCATCCGTCTCCCATGCCCTATGCCGACGTGGTGACCACTACCACCCACAAGACCCTCCGCGGTCCTCGCGGCGGTATGATCCTGACCAACAACGAGGAGCTGGCTAAGAAGTTCAACAAGGCGATTTTCCCCGGTATTCAGGGCGGACCTCTGATGCACGTGATCGCCGCGAAGGCGGTGAGCTTCGGTGAGGCACTGACTCCTGAATTCAAGGCATATCAGCAGCAGATCGTGAAGAATGCCGCTGTTCTTGCCGACGGTCTCCTCAAGGAGGGCTTCGATCTGGTTTCGGGCGGTACCGACAACCATCTGATGCTGGTTGACCTCCGTCCCATGAAGGTAACGGGTAAGGAGTTTGAGGCGCGCCTCGACGCGGTTCACATTACCGTGAATAAGAACGCCATTCCCAATGACCCCGAAAAGCCCTTTGTGACCTCCGGTGTCCGTGTGGGTACGCCCGCCGTCACCTCCCGCGGTCTCAAGGAAGAGGATATGAAGACCATCGCCCGTCTCTTCGGTATGGTCGCCCGTGACTTCGATGGCACCGCCGACCAGGTTCGCGCCGAGGTCGCCGCTCTTTGCAAGAAGTATCCTTTGTATTAAGGACGCGAGGGGACGCGGGGGATGCGGAGGACGCGGAGGACGCGGGGACGCGGGTCGCTTTTGAAAAAGCTCCGCAAAACTTTTCATTACAAAATATTTCTTGACCCTTGTGCATTCTCCTCGTCATTGTTTTTGTAAAAGAATATTCTTTTTTCTCTAAGGTAGAAAACCGTCGGACTGCGTTGCTTGCGCACGCCACCGACGGTTTTCTTCTTTTTTATTACGGGACGTCGAGGACGTCGTCCCCTACAGACGGTAGTGGAAAGCCATC
>JAFVRI010000267.1 GCA_017504335.1 Clostridia bacterium | reverse complement strand
TCATAACCTTACCGCAATACTCACATTTATGATCGCCGTCATGCTCCGCATCCGCGTGCATTCCTATGGACACACCGCACTCATCACAAGCATGGTCTTTGTCCGCGTCGTCGCAATCGGTCATAACCGCGTTGCAGTAGTCACATTCATGATCGCCGTCGTTGTCGGAGTCGGCATGTGTTCCTTTGGACAAACCGCACTCGTCGCATTCGTGATCTTTATCCCCATCTACGCAAGCCGTCATAACCTTACCGCAATACTCACATTTATGATCGCCGTCATGCTCCGCATCCGCGTGCATTCCTATGGACACACCGCACTCATCACAAGCATGGTCTTTGTCCGCGTCGTCGCAATCGTTCATGACTGAACCGCAGTAGTCGCATTCATGATCGCCATCGTTGTCGGAGTCGGCATGAGTTCCCATGTTTACGCCGCATATGTCGCAGTCGTGATCTTTGTCCGCATCATCGCAAACCGACACAGGTGTTCCGCACTCATCGCAATCGTGGTCTTTGTCCGTGTCGTCGCAAACCGTCATGGGTTCATCGCAGTAGTCGCATTTATGATTGCCGTCATTTGACTTGTCTGCATGAATGCCCATAGTTATGCCGCATTCGTCGCAAGCATGGTCTCTGTCCGCGTCGTCGCAATCGTTCATGACTGAACCGCAGTAGTCGCATTCATGATCGCCGTCGTTGTCGGAGTCGGCATGAGTTCCCACGGGCGCACCGCATTCGTCGCACTTGTGGTTCTTATCTACGTCGGTTGTATGCACGCCCGTTGCCGCCACAGGACGGGTTTCGGTCTCGGGACAAACGACGCACTGACGGATCTCCTCTCCCGCTTCCACGCAGGTAGGAGCCTCGGTTTGTTGCCAGCTTCCAAACCAATGCTCATGCTCTCCAAGTTCAGGCGCCGTTCCCGTTTCGTATTGTTCCATAAACGCCTCAATGAATACGATCTCCTGCGCGGACAACGTGGCGCGCAGATCATGCGCCTCATTGGTCAGCGTCCCGTTGGAACGGTCATACACGATACGCTCATAATGAAATTTTTCGTTTTCGCATGAGAATCGTATTTCAAAATAAGGGGCTTCATAATCCCGCGTATATTCGATCTCCGTCCATTGCAAACGGTTCAAAAGGTTCGCCAACCACTCTGCCTGATCCGCATTCATGGGAGCTCCATAATACCGTTGCCACCTCGCCGATATTTCCTCATAACGGCTAAAATCGGTTCGCAGTACGTGTTCGGCAATCACCGTGTCCAGAAGCTCCCGCAAATCCTCGGGAACCTCGGAGGATCTTCCGGTCTCCAATGAGTAAAGCAGATTCACGCTCGGGTAATAATACACCTCATTCACAAAGCGTTGTTCTTCGGTTTCATACCAAATCCAAAGCGCGCCATCTCCATCCGGTCTAACTGAGATTCCATCCCAAGGCAACCCGTTCAGTAAAGCCGCCAGCGCATCCGATTTCTCCTTGGACAGCTTGCAGGTGCCTATCCCGTTGATCTGGATATCGAATGGCAGAGCAAGATCAAAAGAAGGAAGAGGGAAATACGTCGTGATCAGGCGTTCGATCAACGCTACGTCCGCCTCGCCAAGATCTGCCGCAAGCTTTTTCCTCGGATACACCAACCGACCGTTTTCACGGTCATAATCCAGCTCGATAGTAACCCCGTAATGATTCAGAAGCTTAAAAAACCATTGCGTTCGGTTCCATTCCTCGGTATATTCCGTCCAGGTCAACCGTTCCTTCAATGCCCACAGCGCATCGCTGTCCTCTTTTGTCATTGTGTCCAGATAATACGAAAATAGGTCAGATACGTCATGCCGAGCGCAAACTTCCCAAATTTTTACGTTATGTGAAGCCATCAACGCGTCAATATAGGCGCGCTCTTCCTCCGTCAAATTCGCGCGAAGAGAATATACGGGATGGAACAGGGCTCCCTCCACTTCATCGTAGATGAGAGAAAAAGAGCGCAACGTTGAGTTGTAGTTCTCGCCATGGGTTCGTTCAGCCCGCATGAAGTAATCTCTTTTTTGCGGGATCTTGTCGGTTTCCGTCCACTGCAATCGGTTGAGGATCTCCAACAAGCCGTCAAGCTCTTCCCTCTCCAACGGAGCCTCGTTTGTCAAATCATCAAAAACCGCGCCGAGAACCCATTCTCCGTCCGACGGGAAATTGGTTTTGGGATATTGCTCTTCTATCATGGCATTCAAAACCGCGCGCGCGGATTCGGGAACCCGATAATAACACGGATCCCATTCGCTGTAAATAATCCCCTCTTCCCAATCATAGAGAATCTGCAATAAGGTCTCCCAATCCGCCCCCTCCAGAACGATCTCGAAGGTAGTTTTTTCGGGGGAATATCTTCCGAACTCCACGGGAAAGCTCTCCCATGCCAACGTCTTCAGGGATTGGAGCTGCGCGTCGGTCAGATAATTGACGCTCGCGTGTTCCTCATTTGGCCAAACGCGCCCTTGGACGATCTCGTTTGGATCAAGGTTGGAAATGGAAAAAACGTGTTGGATCACCGTTTCGAGAACTTCCTGCTGCTCCTCGGAAAGGCGTGCGATTTTTGTGTAAAGGTCACCTTCCATGAGAATCCCGTTTTCGGAATCATAGTATATCCTCATAATGGGGACGTCATTACTCAAACCATCAAATCCAACGAACACCTCATTGGGCTCATGGGTTCCCGATTCCCATACCAAGCTTTCAAAGAGGTTTTGAAGAACCGTTTGATCCGTCGACGCGATCTCACGGGTGCGCCATCTTTCGGTCTCCTCGCCATATTCTTCAAACGCGCAAAGACTCCAGTGCGACACGCGGGACAGATCGGATTCCTCCTCGGGAGGAGCGGGAACATATCCCACGTCGTGATATTCCAAGGAAGAAAGAAGATCGTCTAACCATGCCTTATCCTCCGCGGATAGCGTTGCCTTGCGCCGGCCGTTTAAGACAGAATCTATGGCATGATACAGTACGCCCTTTTCGTCATCATACCGTACGTTATGAACCATCGTAGCGTATTGAAGAGATGGATTTGTTACAATTTCGTCACTCACCCAACCATAAAATATATAATTACCGGAACCACTTTCCTTCGTCCTTGTCCAATTCTGGCGATTCAACAACTCGACAAAATGTGTAATTTTATCTTCCGGAACAGATCCGCTCGAAGAAAAACTCTCCGCATTGGGATCGGACAAATTTGGGATCTCCTGCTTCTTCAGAACCGCCCATCGGGTTCCTTCGGATGCGATCTTTTGCTCAAATGGATCTACGTATTGATCCGCCTGTTCGGGCAGGATAACCTTATCGACGTCCTTGCCGTAAAAATAACGGGTGTCGGTCTGCACGTTAAACGGGATCGGGTTTGTTACCTCGTCCATAAGAAGTGTTCCGTTTATATCCAGACTCGACCGCTTTATATTGAACGAGGTGTCAAACGCAAAACTGCCGTTTGCGGAAAGATCGGTAAAAGGAATGATCTCAACTACGTCGCCTTCATCCGCTTCGTCGCGATTTATAGGAGCGAAAGAAGTGATAATATCGTTCAGAATATCATTCGCCTTTTTGCTTTTTCCAACCGAAAAGGAAACCTTTTTGCCTTCTCCCTCAATTTCTACCTGAGTGTCGTTCCAGTAAGAGATCAAGCTGCTCAGGTAGGGAGGCTCCTCCCACAAGGGCACTACCGTTCCGAACAAATCGGAAATCTCATCCTTGTTCTGAACAGGATATTTTTCATAGATTTGATGGACTTCCGTTCCATATCGTTCCATGGTTTGAACGTACAATACACTGTCCAACAACGTAATCGTAATCGCTTCATTGGTCATGGACGCATCCGCGGAATCCAAAAGCCTGCTTTCCAAACCGCACTCAAGGGAAAAGGAAAATCCGTTCAGTCCTTTATCCAAATGACGCCACCGGTTCAGCCCGTTTACCGTCAGAGTATTCGTAATCCTTGTCTCTGTCTCAACTTCGTCCACCGTTTGCCGTGAAGTAACGGTTTGCTCTATTCGAAGCGAATTTTGGTTTTTATATTTTTGAGCAATCTGCTCAAGCAGATCCTCAGAACCCGTCTCAGGCGCGTCCGTTTCGGGAGCGTCCGTTTCGTTTCCTTCTCCGTCTTCATTGGACGCGCAGGAAGCCAACAAAGACAGAACCATCAGGATACTCAAAAGTAATACGATCCACTTTCTTGCCTTCATTTTTTCGTCCTTTCTTCGCACAAAGATTTTGTAAAAACATATACAGATTTTATTATACCACCGAATGCATTTTTTGTCAATCTTACGTCACAAAAAAACGGCGGACAACGTCCGCCGTGGTTTTTTATATGTTTGCAGAGAAATCAGAAATTCTAATGTTTTGTGTGTACCTTCCGAATCAGTCCTTCATGAATTTGCTGAATTCGTAGTAGTAGTCGTTGTCCATGATGATTCGAAGATCATCCCAGTTCAGCTTTTTCGCCAGAAGCACGCCGAGCAGACTCTTGGCATTGACCGCAAATTTATTTCCGCTCTGCAGGGTGATCTGACCCTTCAGCTTGGTAGAAACGGCAACCAACTCCTTCGCTTCTGCCATGGTATCGATTTCCACGCGGTATACGTACTTTTTGACCTTGTCTGCGTTTATCTTTTCTGCCATTTTGTCATCCTTCCTTTCCGCTCTCCATTGAGCGCTAACGGATCTGATTTCCTCTGTTGGCACTATTTTACACAACAAATGTTTCAAAAGTATGAATCTTGCATAGATAAATTGTAACTTTGCACAAAATGTTTTCGACATAAATGTGCAAGATAACCAAACTTATTTCTTGTTTTCATCCTTTTTCTTGGATTGTCTTTTATGGATCACCGAATAGATCAGATATCCCAATCCGCTGACCGCGGCGGCGATCACGAAAATATACACCGCATGAAGCCAACGGTTATCGCCCAAGGCATCGCCTCCCACGGTCGACATGACCACCGAGGGCAGACGGCAGACCGAGGCCAGGAGCAGATAGAGCGGAATGCTCATATCGGTCAGACCGATGATATAGGTCAGCAGATCCTTAGGGGTGCCGGGGATCAAAAAGAGGATCGCCGTCATGGCATTGCGCTTGGAGGGATCATGAAGAATGGGTAAGGAATCCAGCTTATCCTTGGGATAGAGGGATTCCACCAGCCGTCTTCCGAAGCGTCTGGCAAGCAGGATCGCCACTGTGCTTCCCAAAAGGATTCCCGCAAGGCAAATGACCGTGCCGCCGATGGCACCGAAGATCACACCGCAAGCGACCTCTACCAGCTCACCGGGGATAAAGGCAACGATGACCTGCACCGCGCAGATCGCGATCATGACCAGGGATCCGATCACGGGATGCTCGGTTACCCAGTCCTTCAGCACGTTATTATCTTCAAAATTACTTTGGATCCAAAGAAAACCGACGATAGACAAAACGCAGGTGATCACCGAGATCACCGACAGAATGACGGCGGCTCTTCCCTTGGAATAATGCTTTTGCTCGGGCAGATCCTTATCCCGAAATATTTCCTTGACTCGTTCTTTCCTCTTTCCCATGGAGTACTCCTTATGAAAAACATCCGATTAGATTATATTGTATCACGTTTTTCGAGCTTTTTCAATTCATTTTCAAAAAAAATTAGGAGTTCTTCTCTTCTTTTTCTAAAAGAAATGCCTTCGCGGCTTTGACCGCGAAGGCATGCTTATACGAAGATTATGCGTCCAGCTGCATGTCTCCCGTCTTGACCCAACCGATCTTCCGCAGGATCTCATTGAAGAGGAAGGAAAGAACAGCGGGAAGCACGATGCAGATCACCACAAGACCGATCCACATCATGGCATCAGGCTCCGCAGTCGAGTCGATCACACCGATAGGTCCTACCAGACCGCAGGTTCCCATACCTGCCGCAACACCCTGACATTTCAGCTTGAAGATCATGGTAGAGATCGGACCCGTCACAGCGGAGGCGAGGGTCGGCGCGATCCAAATCGCGGGATTTCTGATGATATTACCCATCTGAAGCATGGAGGTTCCAAGTCCCTGGGACACAATACCGCCCCATTTGTTTTCACGGAAGCTGATCACAGCGAAGCCAACCATCTGTGCGCAGCAGCCCGCAACGCAAGCGCCGCCTGCCAGCAAAAATCCCTCCGCGGTTCCGTTGGCAAGTGCCACGTTATAGGCAGCACCCGAGAAGATCATAGCACAGATCGCTGCCGAGGAAATAGGAAGGGTCAGAACTACACCCATAACCACTGACAGGACAATTCCCATCAAAAGAGGCTGGAAGGTAGTGGCATAGGACACAAAGATGCCGAGATAGTACATACCGTAGGAAATTACAGGGCAAAGCAGCCAGCTTGCCGCAAAGCCCACAAGCAGTGTAACCACAGGGGTAACAAGAATATCAATCTTGGTCTTTTTGGATACGAGCTGACCGATCTCACAGGCAATGATTACTGCAAAGAACGCACCCGCAGGTCCTGCCGCATAAAATACACCCGAGCCATCGCCTGCCGTTGCCGCCCACTTCAGAATGGAGCCACCTTCATTTGCCACAATGGCACCCATGGCATTGGACATAGCGCCTACTGCCGCACAGGAAAACATAACAAGCGGATGTGCACCCAGCTTATGTGCAATGGCAACACCGATTGCCATTCCCGTAGCGCCCTTGGCAAACGTAGCTATGACGTTCAGAAATTCCCATTCCGTGTACTTAAAAACCGTTCCGAAAATCGTTCCGATCAGGAGCGATGCGAAAAGGCCCAATGCCATGGCTCCCATGGCATCGATGAAATACCGTTTCAGATACTTTTTTACCGTTTCCATTTTATTCTCCTTTTACTTTTATCCTCCGAACCAAGGAAGATATAAAATTCCTTCGTAGATCACGGGAATGAGCAGTGCAGGCAGAAGATTGCCCACACGGATCTTCTTGGGGAAAAGCAGATTCACTCCCACCGCAAAGATCAACACCGAGCCCACCCCCGACAGATTGGCAATCAGCATATCCGACATAAAGGGTGCGATCAGCTTCGCAAACAGGGTGATGAGTCCTTGATAAACTCCCACCGAAAGAGCGGAAAACAGAACCCCCACTCCGTACACTGAGGCAAAGACCGCTACGATGACAAAGTCAAGGATCGCCTTGACAAACAGCGTTTGGGAATTTCCCGTCAGTCCCTCCTCCAAGGGGCCGCAGATCGCCATGGCACCGACGCAAACCACCAGAGACGCGGTCACAAATCCTTCGACAAATCGGTTATCCTTTCCCGAATGCACCGCTTTTTTCAGCTTCTCTCCCACGGTATCCAAGCCTTTTTCAATATTGATCAGCTCCCCGAAAAATCCGCCGATCACCAAAGAAAGAACGATCAGCATGGTAGCGCCCGCTTTGAGCGATCCTCCCTCTACGGTGAAGATCATTTCGAACGCGCCCGCCATACCGATAAACATGGTGGCAAGTCCGCATGCCTGCATCATAATGTCACGGAACCGCTCCTTCAGTCCTCCCCGCAAGAGAAGACCAAGAGCGCTTCCCGCCAATATTGCCGCCACGTTGACGATGGTTCCCAGTCCGACCAACACTATCACTTCCTCATTTTTCAAATCAACTTAGATTATAGCACAAATGCCAAGATCTTGCAAGACTTTGCGAAAGATTAAAAAAATAAAATTTTACACAAAAAGACAAAAAACATAGCACAATACCCAAAACGGTAGGAAGAATTGCCGCAAGAAGCACATACCGAAGCCTTCCCGATTCCTTTTTCAGTGTCCAAAGAGCGGTGGCACAGGGAAAATGGAAAAGCATCAAAAGGCAAGTCGCCACGGCGGTGGCAGCGGTCCATCCGTTTTGAGAAAACATGGCTCCAAGATCCGCAAGGCTTCCGTATTCCACAAGCCCACTTGATGCGGTATAGGTCATCAGGATCACGGGAAGCACAATTTCGTTGGCGGGGATCGCCAAAAGAAATCCGAGAAGGATCGCTCCGTCCAGACAAAGAAATCGGGCAAGAGGATCCAGATAGGATGCCATATAGGAAAGAAGAGAAAGACCTTCCACCGACCAATTGGCAAGAAGCCAAAGGATCGCTCCCGCCGGAGCTGCCACACACACCGCTCGCTTGAGCACATGGAGGGTTCGGTCCAACACCGAACGCACAAGCACCTGCCTCACTTTGGGAATCCGATAGGGTGGGAGCTCCAACGTAAAGGCGGACGGCTCTCCCCGAAGAAGCGTTTTAGATAGAATTTTTGAGCAGGCAAGAGTTGCAATAATCGACACAATAATCATCAATGCAAGCAGCACAGAAGAG
>JAFVRI010000266.1 GCA_017504335.1 Clostridia bacterium | reverse complement strand
TGCCGCGTGCGTATGCTCAGCGCCTGCAAATACCTTCAGTCTGGTGATAGACTTTGCGCCGATGCTGTTGTGGGGAAGCATTCCCTTTACTGCCAGCTCCATAGCCAATTCGGGCTTGGTTGCCATCAGGGTCTTGTACTGAACTTCCTTCAGACCACCGATGTAACCGCTGTGACGGCGATAGTACTTCTGCTCCAGCTTTCTGCCGGTCAGAACTGCCTTGTCTGCGTTGATGATGATAACGAACTCACCGCAATCCACGTGGGGGGTGAACTCGGGACGGTGCTTTCCGCGAAGAATGGTAGCTGCGGCTGCTGCGACTCTACCCATGGGCTTTCCTGCAGCATCGAGGACATACCACTTGCGCTCAACCGTTTCTGCTTTTGCCATAAAAGTTGACATTGCAAAATCCTCCAAATTTTTTAAGTTATTTTTTCATGCTCGCCTATTATATCATGACTTCTCCTCTTTGTCAAGTGCTTTTTGAAAAATTTTTTGAAGAATTTCATTTACATTATTCAAAGCTCTTGTTTTCTCGTGAAATCACCCATTTTCCTCTCATTTCCTCATTTTCAATTTCAAAAATATTTTTTCTTTTACTCATATCCATTCCTTCGCTTCGCATAAGTTATAACAAATCAAAAAAACGGAGGTCAAAGAAATTGATGAATCATCAGTATGCGCCGGAAGGTTCCCTCATCCGTTTGGCAGAAAATCGGGAATATATTTCGTCTGTTTCGGGCTTGGAGCGTGCCATGAACGAGGGACGGATCTTAGAATCCACCGCCCTGCTCTGTGACAACGATATGCGTCTGCATGTGGATCTGTACGGCATTCGCGGAATCATGGAACGGGACGAGGTTCTCTTTTGCAGACGGGGTGAGGTACTAAAGGACATCGCAATCATTACAAGAGTCGGAAAGCCGGTCTGCTTCAAGGTATTGGGCTTTACCAAAATAAACGGTGAAACGGTAGCACGTCTATCCAGACGCGCGGCACAGTTGGAATGCCATCGAAACTATTTATCCCTGCTCTGTCCCGGAGATATCATTCCCGCCACGGTTACACACATGGAAGGCTTTGGCGCGTTTGTGGATGTGGGATGCGGTCTTTCTTCCCTTTTATCGGTTGACACCATTTCCATTTCCCGCATCTCCCATCCCTCAGATCGTTTGAAAATCGGGCAGACCATCCACACCGTTGTCAAAAGCGTAGACCGATCCCGAGAAAGAATCTTTGTGAGCATGCGGGAGCTTCTCGGAACATGGGAGGAAAATGCCGCTCAATTTAAAGCAGGTCAAACTGTTGCGGGCATCATACGAAGTGTAGAAAACTACGGTGTTTTTGTAGAATTGGCTCCCAATCTTGCGGGGCTTGCTGAGCTTCGTGAGGTTGAAAATGAGCGCATGATACCGTCGGTCGGACAGTATGCCGCGGTTTACATTAAAAGCATCATACCCGAGCGAATGAAGATCAAGCTGGTTCTGATTGACTCCTACAAAGGGGAGCCACCGCGCTCCGAGCTTCGGTATTTTATTGATTGTAATAAAGTCACTCATTTGGATCGGTGGCAGTATTCGCCGAACGGAACGCAAAAAACGGTTGAGACCGTGTTTGAGGATATTTAATTTCTTTCCTCTTGCGTCACATATTTTTTACGGTAGGACGAGGGAGACATACCGTACGCATGCCGAAAGCATTTGCTGAAATACAGCGCATCCTCGATTCCGACACGGTTTCCGATCCGCGCAACCGATTCATCGGTTTTGAGAAGATACTCCGCTGCCATGGAAAGACGAAGCCGATTGACAAAGGTAAGGGGAGGAAGACCGAACTGCTTCTTAAAGACCGTAAAGAAATGAGACGGAGACAAGTGTGCCTGACGGGAAAGCACCTCGACCGTAATTTTCGAGGATAGGTTTTCTTCGATATAGTGAAGGACCTCCTGCATGGAGGGAGGAATCGTTTCCTTTTTCGGAGTAGCCGCCGAAAACAAAAGCTTTAAGATTCGATAGGAACAGATTGCCTCGTCAAAGGGATCCTCGACGGCGAACAGCTCATCAAACAGACGATTCATTTCTTTGGATACCGTTTTGGGGAGGATCGAAGGAAAATCAAAAAAATTTTCGGGACGTTTTCCGCCGTTCAGCGAAACATCAAGAAAAAGCCATCGTGCATACATCCATCCGGTTTTCGGATTGGTTTTATGCACGATTGTTTGTTGCTCCCCTGCAGGTGCTACAAAAAAACCTCCCTCACCCGTTGTCCGAAGCTCCCGATCCCCCGCAGAAAACAAATAACTTCCCTCTGTCGCTTGAACGATCGAAAGCCACGGAAGAATCTTGTGGTGTGTTACACCATCTGCGGTGGTAGAAGAAAGAGAGCCCTTATACCAATAATTTAACTCAATTTTTTCAATATTCATAAAATCACCTCAGTAGTATTTTACATATAAAACATAAGATTGTCAATTGTTTTCCGTAATTTTTTCCTGTAAAATAGGATTGAGGTGATACAAATGGAGTTTTTTACATCAAACGGACGGCAACGACCGATCCGTCTTTGTGAAGCGACCCGTCGCTTTGCCGCGGATTCATTGAATCGGCGTTACGGCTTAGAAACCGTTGCCACACCTTCGGTTTCGTTGGATGACATAGCAGACTTTGAAAAGCTTTCTCCGATCGAGTGCTATGATTTGGCGATTGAGCGTATCGCAAGCAAGGCTCCAATTCGCATTTGTGAAGGAGAAAGGATCAGCGGCGCCGCTACCCTGGGAGAGGCAATCCGGCACCATGTTCCCGCAAGCTATCAGGGGGCTACGGTATATAGAAGCATCAGCCATTTGACCGTAGATTTTGAAACCGTTCTGAGCTATGGTTTGGATCATATTCGCGCACAGGCAAGTGATGCCTTGAAGCAACATACGGGAACCGAGCGTGAGCCCTTTTCGCGAAGCTGTCTCCGTTGCTTGGATGCGTTTGACCTTTGGCACAGACGTTACCTTGATGAATTGGCAAAGCATCCCGAATACGCGGACAACCTAAGGAATCTCTTAAAGGTTCCCCACCGTCCTGCAGAGACCTTTTATGAGGCAGTACAGAGTCTTTGGTTCACCTTCGCCTTTCTTCGTTTGTGCGGAAACTGGCCAGGCATTGGACGGTTGGACGTGCTTCTCGGCAGATATCTGCGGCGGGATCTTGCCAAGGGCATCCTGACCCTTGACGAGGCGCGTGAAATTTTGGCGCACTTTTTCATCAAAGGATGTGAATGGATCAACGGTGTCTATATCGGAAGCGGAGATGCTCAGCATTATCAAAACATTGTTTTGGGCGGAATTGATGAGAACGGATACGAGGTTACCTGTGAGGTAACGTATCTGGTTTTGGACATTCTGGAGGAGCTTGGAATCAGTGACTTCCCCACCACCGTTCGATTGAACCGTCATACGGATGAACGGCTTCTGCGCCGTGTTGCCGAGGTCATGCGGTACGGTGGCGGTATTCTTGCCGTTTACAATGAGGATCTGGTTCTGGACGCATTGCGAAAGGACGGTTATGAGGATCGCGAGGCGAAAAGATTTGCCAATGACGGCTGCTGGGAGGTACAGATTCCCGGAAAAACATATTTTATTTATCGCCCCTTTGATTCTCTTCAGATTCTTCAGCAAAAGACCCTGAAGGGTTATTCGGAGCCACTTGCCTTCTCGGATTTTCAGGCACTGTACGATCAGTTCAAGGAGGATCTGAAAGCTCAACTGGAGGAGATCATGCAATCTCTTCTCCAACGATTTGTGCCCGCTTCACATGTAAATGGGCATGGACGGTGGCGC
>JAFVRI010000265.1 GCA_017504335.1 Clostridia bacterium | reverse complement strand
CTCTTGGCGTCCTCCTCCCGGTCCACCACAATATTCTGCAGACCCGCACCCAGTGCGATCTCAATGGCGAGAGAATACTGGCGGTCCGTTTTCATCAGGTTTGCAACAGGACCGTGGATGCCCCGCAGGCTGCCCTTGGCCTGCATGACCACCTTGACAGCCTTGGAGAAGCCTTCGTACTCCTTCTCCATCTCCGTCAGGAGGCGGATGCGGTTATCCAGCGCACCCACATCCATGGTCAGCTTCACTCTGGCTTCAGAGGCAGCGGCAGCCTTCTTTTTCCGCTCCTCCATGCGCAGGTTATGGCCTGCGATGATATTGGCGACGGCAGTGGCCTCATCCTGGGCGTCTTCCAACGCCCGGCGGTTGGCCTTGGCCTCTTTGCGGCTCTTTTCCAGCTGCTCTTCGCCGCTGGTCTGCTCCGCCTCAACAGTGGCTTTGCGCTCTTCGATCTGGGCGTTTTCTGCGGCGATGGCAGCAGCCTCTGCGCGGAAATCCGCAGCGGCAGCGTGGGCGGTGTGTGTCCTTTTGCCCTTCCCGACGGTGTTTCGGTATATTTGGACGAATCGCTCAAGCGCTTTGATACCGTATATCCCGCCGCAGGTACGGCAAGCAGTGCGGTGGTTCTTTCTCCCGATGAGTTATTCACCTCCTCCCGCGCCATCTCCTGGGAGGATCTCTGCAAGCCCCGCGAGGCTTATAATACGACAGAAAAAGGATCGAATATGGCAGTTAAAAAAGAAACGCAAAAACAACAATATAATGACCAGAGCATCAAGGCACTGAAGGGTGCAGACCGTGTTCGAAAGCGTCCGGGTGTTATTTTCGGTTCGGACGGTTTGGAAGGATGCGAGCATTCCTTCTTCGAGATCCTCTCCAACTCGGTGGACGAGGCAAGAGAAGGTCACGGAAATGTGATCACCGTCACCGCCTTTGCCGACCGATCCATCCGTGTGGATGACCATGGTCGAGGGGTTCCTCTGGGCTACAATGAAGCAGAGGGCCGCTGGAACTGGGATCTGATTTACTGCGAGCTTTACGCAGGCGGAAAGTATGACAACAACAATGGCTCCTCCGCCTATGAATTTTCCCTTGGATTGAACGGCCTCGGTGCTTGTGCGACCCAGTACAGCTCCGAATTTATGGACGTATTCTCCTATGACGGAACCAATGAATCGAAGATCAGTTTCAAAAAGGGAGAGCCCGTAACCGAGCTTGCGATTCGCCCCTTGGAGCGGAACGAACGCCGTACAGGTACGGTCATTCACTGGCGTCCCGATCTGGAGGTCTTTACCGACATCAACATTCCGCATGAATTTTTCATCGAGACCATGCGCCGTCAATCGGTGGTCAATCCCGGCATCAGCTTTTTGCTGAAATTGCAAGGAAACGACGGAAAATTTGAGGAACACCGCTTCCTTTACGAAAACGGAATTTCTGATTACATTTCCGAGCTGGCAGGCGAAACTGCCATTACAGCTCCTGTACTTTGGCATTTGGAGACTCAGGGTCGTGACCGTGCCGACAAGGATGAGTACCGTCTGAAGGCGGACGTTTCCTTCTGTGTCTCCAACATGGTCAACCGCTTGGAATACTACCACAACTCCAGCTTTCTGGAGTACGGCGGTTCGCCCGACAATGCGGTCAAGGTTGCCTTTGTCAATGCGTTGGACAAATACCTGAAGGCGCAAGGCAAATACAAAAAGAACGAGAAGAAAATCACCTTTACTGACGTGGCAGACTGTCTTCTGTTGGTTTCCAACAGCTTCTCCACCATGACCTCCTACGAGAACCAGACCAAGAAGTCGATCACCAACACCTTCATTTACGAGGCAATGACTTCCTTCCTCAAAGAGAACTTAGAGATCTACTTTGTGGAGAATCCCACTGCCGCCGAGCTGTTTGCCAACCAGGTGCTCATCAACAAGAGAAGCCGCGAGAATGCGGAGACCGAGCGTCTCAACATCAAGAAAAAGCTTTCGGGCACCATGGATATTGCCAGCCGTGTGGAAAAGTTCGTCAACTGCCGCTCTAAGGATCCCAATATCCGCGAGCTGTATATCGTGGAGGGCGACTCGGCTCTGTCCTCCTGTAAGGAAGCGAGAAATGCCGATTTTCAGGCGATCATTCCCGTTCGCGGAAAGACCCTGAACTGCATGAAGAGCACCTACGACCAGATCTTCAAGAGTGAGATCATCACCGACCTGCTCCGTGTCATTGGCTGCGGTGTGGAGATCACCGACCGTAAGGTCAAGGGAGACCTTGTGACCTTCGATCTGGCTTCCCTACGTTGGTCTAAGATCATCATTTGTACCGATGCGGACGAGGACGGCTTCCAGATCCGAACCCTGCTTCTGACCCTTTTCTACCGTCTCCTTCCCACCCTTCTGAAGGAAGGAAAGGTGTTCATTGCGGAGACCCCTCTCTTTGAAATCACCACCAAGGACGAGACCTATTTTGCCTATGACGAATTTGAAAAGGCAGATATTCTCAAGAAGCTGGGCAAGCAAAAATATACCCTTCAGCGCTCGAAGGGTCTTGGTGAAAACGAGCCCGAAATGATGTCCCGTACCACCATGCACCCCGCTACTCGCCGTTTGGTGTCAGTAACCCCCACCGACGCCCAAAAGACCGAGGAAATCTTCGATACCCTGCTGGGCAACAATCTCCCTGCCCGCAAGGAATTCATTGCCCTTCACGGCAGCGAATATATGAAAGACGCGGACATATGATGAACATCGTACTGTTAGATACGGGAACTCTTGGTGCGGACGTGGATCTTTCTCCCATCCGCCAAGCGGGAACCGTGACCGAATACCGATCCACTCTCCCTTCGGAGGTCGCCGAGCGCACAAAAGAAGCGGAAGTGATCGTCACCAACAAAATCAAGCTGAATGAAAGTAATTTGGCGGAAGCGAAAGCCCTTCGTCTGATCTGCGTTACCGCAACGGGCTATGATAACATTGATACCGTTTGGTGTGCCGCTCACGGGATTGCGCTTTGCAACGTGCCCGGCTACTCCACCGAAAGCGTAGCGCAGCTGACCCTCTGCATGGCTCTATCCCTTGCCAACCATTTAGAGGAATATACGTCTTTCGTCCGTGATGGAAGCTACACCTCATCGGGTATGGCAAACCACTTGATCCCGCCCTATCACGAGTTATCCTCGCTGACATGGGGTGTGGTAGGCGGCGGTGCCATCGGCGGCAGAGTTGCCGCACTTGCCGAAGCATTCGGATGTCGGGTGCTGATGTGCCGTCGGTCTCCCGATCCGCATTATGAGCAGGTAGATATTGACGAGCTTTGCCAACGTGCTGACATTGTTTCCCTTCACGTTCCTCTGACCGAGGAAACGAGAGGCATGATCTCTCGGGAGCGCATTGCTTCTATGAAGAAGGGTACCATTCTCCTCAATGTTGCCAGAGGGGCGGTCACCGACGAGGAAGCACTTGTCGAAGCCATTGAGAACGGACATCTTGGCGGTCTTGGAGTGGATGTGTATTCCGCGGAGCCTTTCCCCGCCACTCACCCCTTCACCCGCATTATGAACCGAAAGAACGTGTGTTTCACCCCTCACATGGCATGGAGCGCCATTGAGGCGAGAAACCGTTGCATCTCCGTTATCGGAGAAAATATTGCCTCCTTTGAACGGGGAGACAGAACCAATCGCATTGTATAACCCGGAGGAAAAATTATGAGCATCAGAATCGGAATTTACGGATACGGAAATCTTGGCAGAGGCATTGAGAATGCCATTCGTCAAAACTCGGACATGACCCTTGCGGCGGTCTTTACCCGCCGTGACCCCGCAACCCTTTCCATCGGAAGTGCGGGTGTTCCCGTTTGCCATGTATCGGAAGCGGAGCAATGGGTTGGAAAGATCGACGTGATGATCCTTTGCGGAGGAAGCGCCACCGATCTCCCCGAGCAGACCCCCGCTCTCGCAAAGCAATTTTGCGTGGTCGACAGCTTTGACACTCACGCAAGAATTCCCGAGCATTTTGCAAAGGTCAACGCTTCTGCCATAAAAGCGGAAACCACGGCACTCATCAGCGCAGGCTGGGATCCCGGAATGTTCTCCCTGAACCGTCTGTATGCGGGTGCCATTCTTCCCGACGGAAAAACCTATACCTTTTGGGGCAAGGGTGTGAGCCAGGGGCACTCTGATGCCATTCGGCGCATTGAGGGTGTAAAGAACGCAAAGCAATACACCATTCCCGTGGAGGCAGCGTTGGATGCGGTTCGGAGCGGGTCCTGCCCCGAGCTGACCACTCGACAGAAGCACACAAGAGAGTGCTTTGTGGTTGCCAAAGAAGACGCAGATCTTTCTCGCATCGAGCGAGAGATCAAGGAGATGCCCAACTATTTTGCGGACTACGACACCACGGTCCACTTTATCACCGAAGAAGAGTTGATCCGTGACCACAGCGGCATTCCCCACGGCGGATTTGTGATCCACACGGGTAAGACGGGAAAGGATCTGGAACACAATCACGTGATCGAATACCGCCTGAAGCTGGATTCCAACCCCGAATTCACCGCCTCGGTCATCGTCGCCTACGCACGCGCGGTAGCGAGAATGCACGCCGAGGGGATCTGCGGCTGCAAGACCGTACTGGATGTCCCCCCTGCGTACCTCAGCCCCATGTCCCACGAAGAGCTGATCGCTTCCCTGCTTTAATTTTCTCTCGGAGATTCTCATGAAAACCTATCTTTTCGATTTTGACGGAACGCTGGTGGATTCCATGCCGACCTTTGCCGGTGTCATGACTCGGATCCTGGACGAAACGGGGATTCCCTACGGAAACGATCTTTTGAAGATCATAACACCCCTTGGCTATGCGGACACGGCAAGATACTATCTCAAGCTGGGCGTTCCCCTCACCTACGAAGAAATTCTCGGACGGATGTACGAATATGCAATCAAGGCATATACCGAGACCGTTCCTGCCAAAGCGCACGTGATCGAGACGGTTCGTGCCTTGAAGGAGCGGGGGGATGCTCTGAACGTACTCACCGCAAGCCCTCACGAAATGTTAGACCCCTGCCTGAAACGGTTGGGGATCTATGATTATTTCACCCACGTCTGGTCTT
Source organism: Clostridia bacterium (assembly GCA_017504335.1). Lineage (GTDB taxonomy): Bacteria > Bacillota > Clostridia > Oscillospirales > CAG-272 > HGM12713. Next base: position 17,743 of record JAFVRI010000265.1, on the reverse strand, counting down.
GCAATGATTTCAACACCAACAAATCCGATCCCGAAATCTACCGTATGGTGACAGAAAAGATCGGTGTACCCGTAGAAAAGATAATATTTTTGGACGACAACTTCCATGCGGACAGAACCGCTAAATCCGCGGGAATGACGGTATATGGCGTTTACGATGACAGCTCTGCAGAATATGAAAAAGAGATCCGATCTGTTACCGACCGCTATATCTACGATTTTTCCGAATTGCTTAAATAGAAAAACGGCTGTTGCGCACGCAACAGCCGTTCTTTTTATTCCTTAATCAAAAATCTCATTTTGTTTTTGACAACGGTAAAGCGACTTCCCCGCTCTCCCGTTTCACGGTCTCGCCAGATGCCGTCCAGCACCAGCTCATAGGGCTTGTCGTCAAAGTTGGATACCGCCAGATAGATCTCCTCGTTGACGAACATGGATGCCACCATATTGCCGCCCAAGGGAGATTTGATGTACTCGCTCTCGGACAGCTCGATATACGCAAGGCTGTTCTCGGTGACCATGGGACGGTACAGCTTCAAATACTTGAGCCAGTTGGGATACTCCGTGGGATCGTCGGGGATCGCCGACCAAAGGCTATACACGTAGGGGCCGTTGGGATGCTCCTTCATGTATGCCGCCACACGGGTATAGAAATCCTGCTCGTCTCCGCCGTAGTAGGTCACGCCGGGCAGATTTTGATTGTTGCCATAGATCGGTCTGCCGTATTTCAGGAGCGGAAATTGAAGATACGGAATGGTTCTTGCCATTCCCGCGTCCCCCGCTTCTGCCGCATAGTGCAGATCGATACACGGAACCACGTAGTTGGGATAATCCTTGCCCACACCGGGGGTCTTATCCACCACCGCCTCACCGATCCACAGATAGTCATAGACCCGATCCTTAACAGGGGGAGCGTTGTTGCGGTCGGCATGGAGCTTATAGATACCACCCTGCCGCTTCACCTCGTTGTAGATGATGCCGAGAAGATCCTCGATCTCCGGATCATAGGGCAGTTGCGCACCGATGGGCGGTGCGAATGCCACCTTGTCATATCCCCAATCGTTAAAAATGCCGTCAAAACAGTATTCCTCCATAACACGGAAGGTTCGGGGCAGAATATATTCCCGCCATGCGGCGCTTCCCGGAGAGCATTTGCGGTATTTAAAATAGTTCTGAGTACACCACAGGCGCTTGGGGTCATAAAAGCCGTCCTTGAGTACGGGATGGTCGATGACAAAATCCTCGCGGAAGTCGGGATCATTGTATTGGAAAAAACCGGAGGATACATACGGAATGATCTTCATGCCCAAGGAGTGGCAAAGCTCGACGAATTCTTTCATTCCCTCGTGATCGGGAGAATGGAATTTGTCCGCACCGTAGAGTCTGACCGCATCGTTCCACTCCTCGTGAACCTGCACCAGCTCTACTCCCGCCTCTGCCATTTGGGTCAAAAGCTTCACGTCATATTCCGTGGGCTTGGCGGATACGTAGGCAGGATAATCACCAAGGCCGTAGGTTACCTGACCCGGGCGGTAATCCCGAATACGGCTTCTGCGAAAATATCCGCGATTTTTCTGCTCGGCCTCATTGATATTTCGAATCCGAGCGGCGTGCAATTCGATGGACATAAAAAACCTCCTTATATATCACTTCAAGTACATTATAGCAAATTTGATTTTACAATGGAATTGCTAAATGAATCAATTTATATTGCATTTCCAATCATCCTATTGCAATCCGATACAATTGCGTTTATAATAAAGCTGTAAATTTTTTTGAAGGAGATTGCTATGAGCTATTTGAACGAAAACTTCTTGCTTTCCAACGAATTTGCCAGAAAGCTGTATTTTGATTACGCAAAGGACATGCCTATCTTCGATTACCACTGCCATCTGTCCGAAAAGGAAATCCTCGCCAACGAGCCCTGCAAGGATCTCTGCGACCTTTGGTTGGGCGGAGACCACTACAAGTGGAGATTAATGCGCAATTTCGGCATTGATGAGCCCTATGTCACCGGAGACAAGAGCCCCGAAGAAAAGTTCACCGCATTCTGCAAGACCTTGGAGACCGCTTTCGGCAATCCCATTTACCACTGGTCTCAGCTGGAGCTTGAGGACTTCTTTGAATGCGATTTGGAGATCAACGAAAAGAATGCCTCCGCCATTCTCGCTCATGCCAATGCCTATATTAAAGAGCATGAGCTGACTCCTCAGAAGCTCATCGAGCACTCGGGTGTCCGTTATCTCTGTACCACCAACGAGGTTGCCGACGATCTGACCGTCTTTGACGAGATCGCCAAGAAGGATTACAAGTTCGGCGTCATGCCCGCCTTCCGCAGCGATAAGATCCTTTACATCGATGCCAAGGCCTTCCCCGAGGCAGTTGCCAAGCTGGAAGCACTGACGGGCAAGATCGAAGGCATGGACGATCTGGAAGCGGCACTAGAGAGCCGTTTGAAGGAATTCATCAAGAGAGGCTGCTGCGCCAGCGACATCGGCATTGAAAAGATCTGCCCCATCGGTGACAGAGCTGAGGCGGATCGCACCTTCAAGAAGGCACGGAAGGGCGAGACCTTAACGCAAAACGAGATCGAATCCTACAAGGGATACCTGACCTACTTCCTCATGAAGATGTACGGAACCTACCATCTTGCTACCGAGGTTCACATCGGCCCCATGAGAAACAACAACACCCGTATGTTCAATGCCATCGGAGCCGACACGGGCTTCGACAGCATTTCGGATGCCAACAGCATCACCTTGCTCTCCCGTCTCTTTGACCGTCTGGACTCCGAGGGTTGCCTGCCGAAAACCATTGTATTCAACCTGAATCCCAAGATGAATGCCGAAATCATGTCCCTCATTGGCTGCTTCCAGACCGGTGAAGCAAAGGGAAAGATCCAGTACGGTGCCGCTTGGTGGTTCCTTGACAATAAGGTTGGCATGGAGCGTCACTTAGAGGATATGACCGCTACGGGTCACCTCGGCTCCTTCGTCGGTATGCTGACTGACAGCCGTTCGCTTTTGTCCTATCCCCGCCACCACTACTTCCGCCGCATTCTCTGCAACTATCTGGGAACCATGATGGAGAAGGGCGAGATCACGCAGAACATTGAGACCGTAGGTGAGCTGGTTCGCGATGTCAGCTACCGCAACGCGGTCCGCTATTTCGGCCTGGAGGAATGATTCCATGTGGAACGGAAAAATGAAAGCCGTCACCTTCAGCTATGATGACGGAATCACACAGGACAAACGATTCATCAAGCTTCTCAACAAATATGGCTTGAAGGCGACCTTCAATCTAAACGCCGAAAAATTAGGAGAGAAGCATGCCCTATGGCTGGAGGATCGTGCAACCATTGCCCACTGTAAATTCCGTCCCGTAGAGGTTCGTGCGGTTTATGAGGGTCATGAGATCGCGGGACACACTCTGACACACCCCAGATTGACTACCATCGAGGACGATGCCGAGATCATCCGTCAGGTAGAGGAAGATCGCTTACGTCTGTCGGAGCTTGCGGGTTATGAGGTGGTCGGCTTTGCCTACCCTTGCGGAGGCGTCAACTTTGACGATCGCGTATCCGATCTGATCCGAAAGAATACGGGTGTAAAGTATGCGAGAACCATCGTAGCAAACCATTCCTTTGATCTCCAAGAGGATCTCTTTCAGTTCAAGCCCACCGCACATCATCTGTCTTTTGATCAAATGTTTGCCCACGCCGAGGAATTTTTGGCGATGAATCCCGACTCCCCCAAGCTCTTCTATATCTGGGGTCATTCCTATGAATTCGATCTGGACGATACGTGGGAAACATTCGAGGAATTCTGCCGCCTCATTTCGGGCAAAGACGATATTTTCTACGGAACCAACAAAGAAGTTTTGCTTTGATCCAATCAAAAAGCCTTCCCTTTTCGGGAAGGCTTTTTTGATTATAAATTCTTCATCAGCTTTCCTGCCACTTCAACCATGCGGTCGCCCGCATCGGGAGACAGAGCGGAATTGTAACGTGAGAGCTTGGTCTCATAGACCCCTGCGCTGAAAGCGGGCTCGGAGACCACGTAGCCGACCGTTCCGTTGGCAAGCTCGGTGACCATGCACTGATCAAAGCCGCACACATCCTTGATGCGCATACCAATGTCGGAGTAGATCTCACCGGGAAGTCCCACGATCACGCTCTCGCCAATGCGAAGGGTCTGTACCTCTACGCTCTCGTAAAATTTGGGATGATCGTGAATCGCTTTCATTTCCTGCGCATACACGATATCGTGCCTATCGGGCTCGGTCTGTGCCAGCACTCGCTCGCAAAACGCAAGATCCTCTTCGGTGGGCTGACGTCTCTTGGCGCGGAAGGTCTGATCCTTTACAGATAGATCATAGTTCTCTACCGCTTTCAGCTCCTCCTCATGGATGCGAAGCACCTCTTTAGCAAGCGTCTGCCCCATATACTTGTAGTGATCCCGAGGGTATTTGTAGCCCTCTACTCGCTTGTAGGCGTCAATGTGATTGATGTTGCCCGCGCAACCGTTTAAGAAGGCAACCACGCTATCCTTGCCGAAATTCTCCTTGAGAATACGGCGCATCTCGCCGGGATAATCCGCCGAAAATTCGGTTCCTCCCACCACGTCGGGGTGGCAAGCAAAATTGACGATCTGTCCCACCGTCGTTCCCTTTTCATCATCAAAGCGCAGAACCTCTACACGGTAGTCGATCTCTGCCATGGGCCGAAGCGTCGCGGGATCGGTTCCCACTCCCGGATTGGTTGCCGCCTTGCCGTCCGCCATGAAGAAGTTGCGGTTAAAGCTGATGCCTCTCTGCTCTCCCGAGCCTCGCTTCAAGGTCACGGGCACACGATTCTCATATGCCTCAACGGCTGCTTCCACGCAAAGATCCTCCAATCGCTTCATCACGCGAGTATTCTTCTTGACCGCAAAGCCCGTGTAGTTGGTAGCATGACCCGTATGGATATGGGTCGCAACGATCAGAACTGCCTTGGGGTCAATTCCGATCCTCTCGGAAAGACGGCGGCGAACCGCATTGGCAAAGGAGGACAAGAAGTCCAAAATATCAATGGAAAGAACCGCCAAAAGCTTCTCTCCGTTATCCAGAATGATCGCCTGCGCATATAGATCATCCTTGACACCCGTTGCCGTTCTCGTTCCGAAGTAGCCGGGCATATCCACACCAAGCGCGGGAGTGACGATCCGCTCCGCGGCTCCGCAAAGTAATTGTTTCTTCATGGTTTGATCTCCTTCCGAGTGTATTCGGTTTATTTTACCATAGTATCCGAGAAAAAGCAAGAGATTTCCATGTTTTTATCCCTGAAAAATCATTTTCGGCGGGAGCTTGCTCCCGCCGTTTTATCTATCATTTTAGAGATTCAAAATTTCTGCGGACTTTCTCTCCACGGGAAGCATCCGCTGATACCGCTCCATAAAATGAGCAAAGCGATTGATCTCCCCTTCATCCGCCGAAACGGTCACGCTCTTCACCCCGTCGAAAATACGATCAAGGAAAAGATTTCCGTCGTGCTCTCCGAGGGCGGTCATCATGGCAAGGAGTCCAATGCCCCAAGCGCCTCCCTCACCCGCTTGCTCCATGACCGTGATCGGTGCACCTATGGCTGCCGACATGGCGCTTTGGGCAATTTTGCCCGCCTTGAAGAATCCTCCGTGTCCTATCACCGAATCCAAGGACACCCGTTCTTCTCTCAGAATCTCCATACCGATGGCAAGTACGCCGAGGGCAGAATAGATCTGCGCCTTCATGAGGTTGGGCAGATTCAGCCGTCCCTCTCGGTCTCTTGCCAGAAGAGGAGCTCCGCTTTCGCATTCTACCATATGCTCCCCAACACGGTAGTTGTAGGCAACGAGTCCTCCCACGTCCTCATCCGCTTTTAGTGAAGCTTCATACAGACGGTCAAACAGCTCTCCTCGGCTGACCTGTCCGTCAAAGAGCATCACTGCCTCTCCGATCAGATCTACCCATGCGTTGATCTCAGGAGTGAAATTTGCGGCATGGATCATAGCAACGGGATTGCCAAAGGGAGAACACATCACATCAATCTCCTCATATGCTCGAGAGAGATCCTTTTCCATTACTGCCATCAGGAATCCCGAGGTTCCAGCCGACACATTTGCCGATCGGACTCGGACACTGTTGGTGGCGATCATACCGGTTCCCGCATCACCCTCGGGAGGACAGAGAGGACATCCCGCCCGAAGATTTCCCGTGGGATCAAGAAGTTTTGCTCCCTTCTCGGTCAATCGACCTGCCTCGTCTCCCGCTTGAAGAACCGACGGAAGCAGGGTCTCAAAATCAACAGAGCATCCGTGCGCCGCCAGCTTTTCGTTCATGATCTTCATCATGCGAGGAGAATAAGCGCCTCCCTCCAGCGGAAACATACCCGATGCATCACAAACACCAAGAACCAGACGGTCGGTCAGCAGGTAATGAACGTAGCCCGCCAGCGTATTCAGGGAAGCCACATCCTTCACGTGAGGCTCTCCCGTCAAAACCGCCTCATAGAAGTGTGATACGCTCCATCGCAGAGGCACATGAAAGTGAAACGCCTCGGTAAGCTCTGCCGATGCTTTTGCCGTATTGGCATTCTGCCATGTGCGGAACGGCACAAGAAGCTCTCCCTGCTTGTCAAAGGCAAGATAACCATGCATCATGGCAGAAATGCCAATGGCAGAAACCTCTCTAAGCACCTCTCCCGTTTTCGCTTGATAATCCTTTGCGAGAGCGGCATAGCTTGCCTGCAAACCCGTGACCACCTCGGAAAGCTCATAGCTCCAAAAGCCGTCGCGAAGGGTACTTGCCCACTCGTAGTCTCCGCTTGCGATTACCGCATTCTCATCCAAAAGAACCGCTTTGATTCTTGTGGAACCGAATTCGATTCCGATCACTCTTGTTTGTTTCATATATTACCTCAACCTCCACGCAAGATCGGCAAGAAGGAGCTTTTCCTCCAAAACTTCCTTGGTGGTATCCTTTGTTATATGGACAAATTCAATTTCCATCATGTTGGCAAAATCGCGCATCTGCTCTGCCGTTACGTCATAGGACAGCACCGTATGGTGGGCACCTCCTGCGGTAATCCAACACTCCACGCCCTCCAAGAGATTGGGCGCCGGCTTCCACATGACACGGGCTACGGGAAGATTGGGCATCTCCATAATGGGCTTGACGCATTCGATATCCTGACAAATCAGACGCATCCGTCCTCCCATATCCACAAGGCTGACAACGATTGCTGCGCCCTCCTTGCCCTCAAACACCAATCGGGCAGGATCCTTTTCGTTCATACCGATCCCCAAATGATGGGTCTCGATTCTCGGTCTCGTTCTCGCAAGACTGGGGCACACCTCCAGCATGTGGGCGCCAAGGCTGTACATACGTCCCTCCTCCAGATGGTAAGTATAGTCCTCCATAAAGGCAGACGCGCCGTTTCCGTTTTCACCCATGGCTTTCATGATAGCGGTCATGGCGGCAACCTTCCAGTCGCCCTCTCCGCCGTATCCGTATCCGCGAGACATTAAATGCTGCGAAGCAAGTCCCGGTAACTGCTCCATGCCGTAAAGGTCTTGGAACGTATTGGTAAAAGCCTTACATCCTTCTCGATCCAACATCCGTTTCATGGCAATCTCTTCTCTTGCCTGATAACGGATGGCTTCTACATTTTCGGTAGCAATGTCATACTCGGCGGTATACTCCGTCATCAAAGCATCGATCTCATCCTCTGTTACGGCATCCATTTCTTTCACAAGATCGCCTACCGCCCAGGTATTGACCTGCCAGCCGAGCTTGATCTGGGCTTCTACCTTATCGCCCTCGGTGACCGCCACCTCTCGCATATTATCGCCAAAGCGCATGACCTTCAGCTCACGGGAAACCGCTACACCGACAGCCGCCTTCATCCAAGAGCCGAGCTTGTCAAGAACAGAGACATCCGACCAATAGCCTGCGATCACCTTACGAGGAAGGCGCAGACGGGCTCCGATGAAGCCATGCTCACGATCTCCGTGTGCCGCCTGATTCAGATTCATGAAGTCCATATCGATCTCTTCATTGGGGATCTCTCTGTTATATTGGGTTGCCAGATGGCAGTAGGGCTTCTGTAGCAGAGCAAGTCCGTTGATCCACATTTTGGAGGGAGAGAAGGTATGACACCAGGTGATCACGCCCGCGCAGTGTTCGTCGTAATTCGCCTCGCGAACAACACGGCTGATCTCCTCATTGCTCTTCGCGGTTCCCTTGTAAACCATCGGGTACGGAAGCATTCCGCTTCCGTTCATTTTCTCAGTCATCTCCTCGGCTCGCTCGGATACCGTCTTCAATACGTCGTCACCGTACAGGCACTGACTTCCGACCAGTAGCCAAAATTCTCTTTTTCTCATCATTTTCTCCTTTACTGATGGGTTTTATCGGTCTTTGCAGCCTCCTTGCGGCGTTCCTGCGCATTCCGATTCATTTCCTCAACGGTCTTTTCTCTGATTCTGGCGGCTCCCTTATATTCTCTCTTTTTCGTGATGAAGGTACCGTTTTGCTTTCGTTCCTCCATTCTTCCCTTTGCCCGCTCGATCTCCTCGGTATACTGAGGAAGCCACTCTGCCTGTTCAATCAAATACTCGTCTACCATCTGATCGATCTCTGCCGTGGTGCAAACCGCTCCCGTCAAGGGATCCATCATCATTGCTTGAACGAGAAGCTGACGGTCACCCGCAACCGCCGCCTCTACCGAAAGCCGCTGCACCCATGCGGACTGTGAGCATACCGCGGCACAGCCCAAAGGAAGATCGCCAACCTTCGGAATATTGACCCCATTTCGGTCCACGTAACCGGGCACCTCCACTACACATTCGTCGGGGAGGTTGGTTATGGTTCCGTTGTTCATTACGTTAAAATGACCACGGTACACTCTTCCCGTTTCCAGACCCTCAATGATGTATGAGCCATGCTCCTGAGAGCGCTTCTCGGGAACAAACTGATTTGCCGGCTCTGCCATCCAGTTGGGGAAATCGGTCTCAAACCAGTTGCGGTTTTCGCGGCAGGTTCTCAAATATCCGCCCGTCTCACCGTTAGACCAACCAAATTCGTGATCCAGCCAATTGGGAATATCCTCAGGGTTCTTTCGGTACCATGCCACATACTCCGAAAGATGTCCGTTGGATTCGGTGGAATAATATCCGAAATGGCGAAGCATATCAATGCGAACCTTCTCCTTGCGGGAAAGCATGGGATCCTTTTCGTATGCCGCAAGGATTTTTCCTGTCAGATCCTCTCCTTCATGCTTGACACTGATGTACCATGTCTGGTGATTGAGCCCTGCGCATATGATATCCACGTCCTTCTGCTCATATCCCAATGCCTTCGCGATCTGTTTGTGGCCGCCTTGCACCCCATGACAAAGACCGAGTGTGGGGACTTTTCCGTATTTATTTGCTGCCCAGGTCAGCATGGCGTTAGGATTGGAATAGTTTAGCATGATACAACCGGGCTTTGCCACCTCGCGGATATCCTTGCAAAAGTCAAGAATGGCGGCAATGCCTCGCTGACCGTACATAATACCGCCGCATGCCAGCGTATCTCCTACACACTGATCCACACCGTAGCGCAATCCCACCTCAATATCCTTCTCAAATGCCTCCAGCATTCCGATACGTACCATGTTGATCACATAGGATGCGTCCGTAAAGGCTTCTCGGCGATCAAGAGTTGGCTGAATTTTAATCTTCAGACCGTTTTCCTCAATATCCCTCTGACACAGCTGATAGACCATGTCCAGATTATGCGGATTGATGTCGGTAAAAGCGATCTCCAAATCGTGAAATTCGGGAACCGTCAAAAGATCAGAGAGAAGTCTTCGGGTAAATCCAACGCTTCCCGCACCGATAAAAGCAACCTTAAAACTCATAGCAAACCTCCAAGTATTTCCAAGTGTTTTTGAGGGATTCCTCTGATTTTAATTTTACAATTTCTTTTTCTCGGTTTCAAGAAATTTGTTTATGGAATATAGACATTTATTCATATTTATGATATAATGGAACCAAATCGCTGATATGGGAGGAGCGCATGAAAACCAAATTAGAGAAACGGGTCGCTTTCGGGAAAGCTCACGTTTTCCCTTGTAAATACATGAATTTACAAAATATCCCCCATTGGCATACGGAATATGAGCTGATCTATATAGAATCGGGACGTGTCACGGTAACCGTCGATGGCAATTTATTCACATTATTAGAAGGGGATGGGCTCTTCCTACGCCAAGGGGCAATTCACAGCATTGCCTCCGAGCCGTATGCCGTCACCGCTGTTGTCAAAGCCGATGCCGCCTACTTCGAATCCATTCTGAGTGAAAAAAAGCTATGCTCTCCCCTTTTGACGGGAGAATATGACCTTTCGTCTTATATCCAAGAGTTGTTGGATGAATTCATCCAACAGGATGAATTCAGCGGCATTCTGTCCGATAGCATCACCGCTTACCTATTCGCGCGGATTCTTAGGAATGAACCAACCGAAGAAATTTCCGCCGAGGAAGAAAACGCAGCAGAGCGCTACAAGCTGCTCTTAGAACGAATTGCAGACGGATTTTCCTACATAACCTTCAATGACGCGGCTGCGTTCATGCACTTCAGTCGTCCCTATTTTTCAAAATATTTTCGGGATCGGTCAGGCATGACCTTCACCCGATATCTGAATATGCACCGTGTGCTTCACGCTGTGGAAATGATCAAAAAAGGAGAGGCAACCGCCACCGAGATTTCCCGCGCCTGCGGATTCAATACCATCCGCAATTTCAATCGGGTATTCAAGGATTTTACCGGATATTCACCCAACAGGCTTCCCAAATCCTATCGGTTCATATTGAATCTTCGGGATTATACCGAAAGCGGCTTTGATCCTACTCTCTCGGTCACCTCAGTAATAAAGGAATAATCGGTCTTTGGAAATGGCTCTGTAACATTCAAAAAGCCTCGCTTTTCATGCGAAAAGCGAGGCTTGATTTTTTACCGTTTCATGGCGGCGAACTGTTCGGTCAGCCAAGCTACACGAGCAGGAATCCAATCGTAGGTTGCCATTGCCCAAGGCTTTTGCGCATTCGGACGCTCCCAACGCGCGGTGTCGGCTTCGAAATCCTCAGCATATACCTCGGTTACTCGCTCGATCATATCGATCGCATTTTTGAAATCGTTGCTGTTTCTCGTAACCTCTTCCCAAACCTCCGCCACTCTCGCGCGGAACCAACCATGGTTCATCATCATAACGTAGAACACCGACCGCTCGGCAGTATAGTACGCGTCTACCGTCTCATGCTCAATGGCGTCCCAGTTCTTCACAAAGGCACGGTCATGATCCCAAGGGCAGGCAAAGGTCAGCTTGCCCGTACCGTCCTCGGAAAAGTCCACGTAGAAGTAAGAGCTCTTCTTAAAGGCATCAAAGTTGCAGACCAGTTCGGCAAAAACGTACATTCTCGCCATAGAATCCAGATCCACCGCCATGGAAATCGCTTCCTCCGGGGTCAGATCGCTTCTCAAGACCAGGTCCAAATTCTCATCCATGACATATGCCTTATTCTCAAAGGTTGCCTGATAGATCAGAGTAAAAATATTTTGCGCGTATTTATTCGCAAAGGCGATTTGTTCATCGGAGGTATCGTCATTTTTCAGCTCTAAGAAAATACCCGACCGTCTCTTTCCGTCCTCCTGGATGTCGGTAGACTGAACCGTATACTTATTTCCAAGGAAGGTCTTGATGTCCAGATGCTCATAGGATACGAAGAATTTTCCGTTATCGACCTTAGAGCCCTCTACCTCGTAAAGATATCCCGAACGAAGCGCATCGGTATCCGCTCCCGCTTCCTCAATGTCCATGCGGTACTTGTTGATTTGGCTCTGCTCCGCCAGAACATACACTCCCTTATCCTCTCCGTTGAGCATCAGCCTCACGTAGCGCCAATCCGAGCTGTATTCGTTCAAAATGTTGCCGGCAAGAGAAAAGGCTGCCGTGTTACGAATCATGGAATCGTCAAAGGATTCGGCAAGAAGCACCCAGCTCTTGCATTCCGCACCGTCATTCATGCCAAGCAGGTTGATCTTGGAGTCAAACTTCAGGCGATACGGCTTCTTGGGTCTGTGCATAGTGGAGTTTCCGCGCAGGCGGATCCCTGCGGGGACGTATTCAATGGAATACTCCTCATTTTCGGTAATCATGGTTACATCACAGGATACGTAATCCTCCTTGGAGGTAATCGCCTTTCCATAGGTAGAAACCATAATTTGAGGCATGGTCCTGGACAGGATCTTTACAGAGCAGGAGGTTCCAGCACCCGCGTTGATCACGGCATACCCCTCCTTCAAGGCATACACCATTCCGTTCCGAACCTCAGCACAATCGGTATTCACCTGCCAGTCGATCGCCAGACCGCTTTCCTTGGCTATATAATTCAAGCGAAAAGAATCTCCTACGAAAAGATACAGCGTCTTTGTCAGAATTTCAGCCGTGGTCGTACGCTGCACAGGCTCGGTCTCGGTTTCGGTTTCGGTCTCAGACTCCGATTCGGTCTCAGACTCCGATTCGGTCTCAGACTCTGATTCGTGCTCAGACTCCGTCTCGGGCTCAGACTCCGTCTCGGGCTCAGACTCCGTCTCGGGCTCGGACTCCGTCTCGGGCTCGGGCTCCGTCTCGGTTTCGGACTCCGACTCGGTCTCGGGCTCCGTCTCGGTCTCAGACTCCGTCTCGGGCTCAGACTCCGTCTCGGTTTCGGTTTCCGTCACGATTTCCGTTTCCGAATCGGTCACCGCATCGGTATCCTCATTGGGAATAATGGGCTCATTTGCATCACCGCATCCGATCATTCCAAACAGCATAAATGCTGCCAGCATCAAGCAAAGAATCCGTTTTTTCATTGTTTCATCTCCTTATCTTTTAAATTAAATGTAACTATAAACACAAAAGGTACAGGGGAATTTTTCAGTTTTCGTCTCTCCAATGTTTCAATGCCACACCGGCTTTCATGCCCAGCTTTTCAAGCTCCAAGGCGTTGCAATGACCTCACTTTTCTCCATTATATCATATACGTATATACTTGTCAACAAAAAAATATCCTTGCCGCCTCAGCGGCAAGGATATTTTTTATTGTGCAGCCTGCACACGATATTGCTCGTAGTCGGCTCCGGGTGTTGTCATAATTGCATAGTCCGTATAGAAATTGTTTCCGGTATTTTCGGTTTCCTTGACCACAAGGATCTGGTTGACCTGATATCCCATGCTTCCTTCGTGCATATTCAGGGTATTATATACCACAACCCAGTTACGCTCTCCTTTTTCCGTATAGGCGACCATCATATCTTTAATATGATAGTTTCTCCAGTAGTTGTTCAGACGAATGTGCTCCGTCAAAGGAACCGTCGCAAAATCATCCAGATTCAAACCGGGAAGATTCAGCGCAAGAATATTCTCGGGGTTCGTATTCTCCGTGAATGCCTTCGCGATGGTCTTAGCGAAGGTATCCGCCAAACCGTAGCTCTGTACGAACTTTACGTTGTTCCAGATAAACTGGATGGAATCCTTACCCGAAATCCGATTAGCAAGCTTTCCGATATAGCGACAGAAAGGATTGTAATCCGTATCCCATTGATTCTGTCCGCCGCCCAAGGGAGTGAAATAGTACTCGAATACGGAATCGGTTGCCCGCCCCATATACACGATCTGCTCATCTACAGGAATCTGGGATTCCTTTCCCGCACGAATCAACGCCACCTGCTCGGTGGTACGCTCAATAACGATCGAGCGGAACGGAACCGCTCCCTCCTGATGGCAATAATCCTTCAGGAGCATCATGTAGTTTCTCGTCAGGCGGTAAAGCTCGTCATGACCTGTGATCACAACACCTGACTGAATGGAATTGTGCTCGTTGTATCCAAGATCGTTGACACCGTCAACGTTGATGCTTCCCAGCCAGAACGCGGGTCCCGCCTCCACACCGTTGTTATCAACGTAGTGAGAAACGTAGCAGGTTTTCAGGTGCATCATATCGGTAGCAGCTTTATCGCCGTATGCCGTCCAATCCGCTCTGCGAACCGTCAGGAAATCTCCGATCTTCTTTCCTTCAATATAAGTATCGCTTTCCAGTACCTCTTCGAAATACTTGAGAAAATCTCTGTCTTGAACCGCAGAGCCGTTAGACATATGGGTCGGATTGGCATCCATATCACCAATGACCAAAACCTCAATTCCGTAACGCGCTGCTTCGGTCAGAAGCCAAACAAGACGGTAATAACCCCTCTGATTGTATTCGCAATCGTAGAGGTTTTCCATTCTGCCGTATTCACTGCTGGTCACGTCCAAGCAAGCGGCAGCATGAACCGACAAGTGGAATGTGGCCAATCCTGCCTTCACGTCTGCTTCGGGATGGGCTTTTTTGTACTGAATGCACTGCCAAAGCATCACCGCCTGCGCAAAGTTCGGGGAATTCATTCCCTCGTTTGGCTCACGATAGAGTGTATAGACCGTAACGTCTCTGCCGTTGATATTGGGATAAGTGACCTGCGTACGGCTACGGTAGTCATTTTTCAAGGGTGCGAGCACCTCGTCACGCTTATTGAGCTTGTCGTAGTACGCAAAATCCTTCACGACCGGTTCCGGCTCTTCCTGAGAAGGAGGAGTACTCGAAGATTCGGTCTCGGAGGTAGCGCCGCCCTCGGCTTCCGAGGAAGCGGGAGCATCCGTAGTCACATTGGAATCCGCTGTACCCGAGGACTCGGTGCTCGCGGAGGTTCCGGGAGTAGTGGAGGATTCCGTGTTCACGGACGGCTCAGTGCCTGCGGCAGAATCCGAAGGAACCGAAGGATCGGTCGTTGCCGAAGAATCGGTCGTCACAGAGGAATCGGTTTCCGTGCCAAGAGGCTGATCGGAATCCACAGGATTTGTATCGACAGGGGTACTGTCAGAGGGCTGTGCGGAGGAGGTATCATCCCCCGTTCCCTCGGGGGCTTGCGTACAAGCCCCCAAAAGAATGGTCAGTGCCAGAAGGCAAAGCAAGATCCGTAAAAAGGTAACCTTGGTCATGCATTCGCCTCCGCAGGAGTAATGTCGGTGATTGCAAAATTATCCTTTCCGGTAATGGATCCGTCGGGATAAGTAAATGCGGAAAGGTTGATCTCTAACTTGGCGCCTTGGCTGTTTGACCAAATGGTCGCATGGGTCGAAGCACTACTGGTATTATCGGATACACTGCCGGAATGAATGGTCACTACGGTTCCCGTCTTGGTCAAGTATAGGAATCCGCCCTTTTCCGTTGCGGTATTTTTGGTCGCGGTAACATTCTTGATTTCCAACTTCGATACGCCGGAAGCATAAATCACTCCGCCACCGTAGGTTCCTGCCGTGCTGTTTTCGGAAGCGTTCAACGTATCGATTACCACGTTTGCATAATTGTACACGTACAGTGCACCGCCGTTTCCTGTCGCTGTGTTCTTGTTTGCGGTCAAGGATGTGATGGATACGGTGGTCGTATTGGCTCCCGCATCATCGGAGGTCACGTAAAGAGCCG
This sequence comes from Clostridia bacterium, assembly GCA_017504335.1. GTDB lineage: Bacteria > Bacillota > Clostridia > Oscillospirales > CAG-272 > HGM12713. The sequence continues at coordinate 2,191 of JAFVRI010000265.1, read as the reverse complement.
CACCGCCGCCGGTAGATACGTTTTCATTCGCCACGATCGTATGTGCAGAAAGAGAAGCATTCGCGGTCTTTCCGCTGACATAGATTGCCGCACCGTCCTTCGCCTTGTTTCCGGTGAAGGCATTCACATCGGTATGCTCTGCGTCACCGACAACGGCATTTGCTCCGTAGACATACAGCGCACCGCCGTTACCGTTTTCAGCAGAGTTGCCGCTCATGGTTACACCGTAAAGCTTTACCGTACCGCCGCTGTGGACAGAGAATCCGCCGCCGTTGGCAGTCTCGGAGGTATTGTCTTCAATTTCGCCGTTCTCGATCACAACGGTAGAGCCGGAAATATACATAAATCCGCCCTTCTCATAGGAGGTATTACCGGATGCGGTCAGGGTAGCGATCGTGATCTCGGACTTACTGTAGATGCAGAATGCACCGCCAAATCCGTCTCCACGGGTTTCTTCGTTCAATCCGCAGGTATTCGCATCGGCGCTGACATCTGCTGCGGTAAATACCGTAGCGGTTGTATAAACGGCACCGCCTCGGCTATCTGCGCTATTGGCATAAAGATCAAGAGATCCCGTAACGGTTACCACAGCATCGTTGAGATACATGGCACCGCCGTATTTCGCGGAATGGTTCTCTTGCAGCTCCAGCGTGTGGATCGTTGCAGATGCGGGAATTGCCTCGGGGATACCCGCTTCCTCATCCTTCGCAATCTCCATCACCGCAATGGCTCCACCGTACTTTCCTGCGGTATTGTTGTTCATCACGATGGTTGCCGTGTTGGTCTCATCTCCGAGAACCAGATCGGAACCGTACGCGAAGACCGCGCCGCCGTTACCCACGGTCGCTACGTTCTCGCTACATTCTACATCGTACAGCTTCAAGGTTCCACGCTCGTAAACCGCAAAGGCACCGCCGTTATCGGCTGCTGTATTCTGGTTGATCGTAGCAGCAAAATCGGTTGCCGCCTGAACCGTCATGGTTGCGGCTTCCACGTAGGCAAAACCACCGGTCTTGCCTGCGGTATTTCCATATGCATTCACGCCCGTCAGGGTCACGTTGCTTCCCTCGGCGGTATAGATGGCACCGCCATTGTTGGGCGATTCGTTTCCGTTCAGGGTCAGATTGCTCATTTTCACGGTAGCATCGGTCAGATACATGGCACCGCCGCCCTGATCCGTCGCTCCGCATTTGTTTGCGGCAAAGATAGAACCTGCTCCATTGAGGGTTGCGGCATTCACGTAGATCGCACCGCCGTTCTTCTTTGCGGTGTTATCATGGACACTGACATCGTTCAGAGTCAAAGCTCCGTCGCTATGTACCGAGAAGGCACCGCCGTTTGCATTTGCGGAGGCGTTTCCGAAGACCTCACCGCCGTTAACTGTTACGGTAGATCCGGAAATGTACATGACACCTCCCTTATCATAGGAGGTATTGCTCTCGGCAGTCAGGGAGCCAATCGTAACGGTAGATGTGGTATATACGCCAAAAGCACCACCAAAGGATTGGTCCTCTACACGGGTAGCCTCATCCATGCCTGCTTTGTTATAAGCTACGTACAGATCCTTGATATCAAAGGTACTCTTGCTCAGATAAACAGCTCCACCACGCTCAATGGCAGTATTGGATTCAAACGTTACCTGTCCTTCGGTGGAAATCACCTCCGCACCGGACGTGCAGTAGAACGCACCGCCGCGCAATGCGGCGTTGTTCTCCGCAAAAATGTTCTTCAGACCCAGAGTACTCTTGTTGATGTACAACGCACCGCCCAAATTGTCGGCACCGTTGCGAAGGAAGTTTACGTTTTCAAAGGTTGCCTCAGAGCTGCTGTAAAGTGCGATAGCGCCTCCGTTAAAGTCAGAGGTGTTTCCGTCAAACAGCACGTTCTTCAAGCTAACATTCGCTCCGCTGGAATAGAACGCACCACCACCGTACGTGGTGGAAGCGGAGGTGTTCTCGCGGAAAATAGCGTAATCAATGTCTGCATCCACATCGGTATAGCAATAGATCGCGCCACCGTTGCCGCCTGCCGTGTTCTTTAAGAACATAGGCTGAGCCGTTTCGGTTGCCGAAATCTTCACCTTAGAGCCTGCGGTGGTAGCGTAGATCGCTCCGCCCTTGTTGCCCGCATGGTTTCCTTCAAAGAGCGCATTGCCGTTGATGGTCAGATTTCCCTTCCAGACTACGTAGAT
>JAFVRI010000264.1 GCA_017504335.1 Clostridia bacterium | reverse complement strand
GCTCGGAGCTTCCCTTTGATGAAAATGCAAGAAGAACAGCTGAGGTCGTTGCATACGCCCACGCGAACGGAGTAACCGTAGAAGCAGAGCTTGGACACGTCGGAAATGCTATGGTCGGAAATGAAAAAGCTACCGTTTTCGATGAAAACGCGGAGGATACGCTCACCCTTCCCGATGAGGTAGTCAGATTTGTTAAAATAACCGACGTTGACGCGCTTGCGGTGGCAATCGGCACAAGTCACGGAGTTTACAGAAGTACCCCCACGCTTCGTATTGATCGCCTTGATGAAATCGTTTCCGTCTGCGACCGTCCTCTCGTTCTTCACGGGGGAAGCGGAACACCGGATGATCAAATGAAGATGGCAATTAAACACGGTGTTACGAAGATCAATATTTATTCCGACGTGGTAGGTGCCATGAACACGGCTCTCCGCGACAAACTCAACTCCATTACCAATCCGTCTACCTGGCCCGCGTTTGTATTTGAGGATGCCCGAATCAAAATGAAGGAAGTTATCCGTGAAAAGATACGTACCTTCGGCAGCTGCGGTCGCGTTTGAGAGGTGTACTATGAAAACAAAGGCAGTAAGACTTTACGGCTCAAACGACGTAAGGTTGGAGGAGTTTGAGCTTCCCCCAATATCATCGGATGAGATACTTATCAAAATTGTTTGTGACAGCGTGTGTATGTCAACTTATAAGACGATAAAGCAAGGTGCGGCGCATCTGCGTGTTCCGAATAACGTGAGCGAAAACCCGGTTATTGTCGGTCATGAGTTTTGCGCAGAGATCGTAGACGTCGGCGAGAAGTGGAAAAATGACTACTCTATTGGTGAAAAAGTAATCATGCCTCCGGTTCTAAGCTATCTTGGCGGATATGAAACGGTAGGGTATACGTTTCCGCATATTGGAGGGCTTTCGACTTACTCCATCGTTCCCGAGCATGCAATATCCCACGGATTTCTCATTAAACTCAACAGTGATGCGTATTTCAACGGATCACTTATCGAGCCCGCTTCTTGTGTGCTCAGAGGATACAAGTCAAACTATCACCTCGACAAAAATGGAGTGCCTACAATGAACATAAAGGACGGTGGCAGAGTAGCTATACTGGCGGGATGCGGTCCTATGGGCTTGGTTGCCATAGATTGTGCGCTACACGGTAAAGTAAAGCCAAGTCTAGTCGTTGTTACCGATCTCAACGATGCTCGCCTTGAACGCGCAAAGAGCATTTTTAACTCTGAAAAAGAAGCGAAAAACGGAATACGCCTTGTATTTATAAACAGTTCTGATAAAAATGAGCTGCGTGATCTCACTGATGGCAATGGCTTTGATGATGTCTTTGTCTATGCCCCCGTTCCCGCGCTTGTCGAGCTTGCCGATTCGATACTTGCCTTTGGCGGTTGCCTTAATTTCTTCGCAGGTCCTATGGACAAATCCTTTTCTGCTTGTTTGAATTTCTACAACGTGCATTATGAGCAACATCACGTTGCAGGTACAAGCGGCAGCACACCCGAGGATATGAAGGATATCGTAGAGCTCATCGGTGAAAAGCGTATCGATCCATCGACGATGATAACGCACGTTGGCGGAATGAACGCCGCGATCGATACAACGGTAAACCTACCAAACATTCCGGGAGGCAAAAAGCTTATATATACTCATATCGATATGCCACTGGTTGCGCTTTCCGATTTTTCGGAGCTTGGCAAAAAGGACGAGAGATTTGCGGAACTTTCCAACATTGTGAAATCAAACAACGATCTGTGGTGCGCCAAAGCGGAAAAATATCTGTTGGAAAATTTTGAATAAGGCTCACGTCCGAAGAGCAATGATTTCTCCGAGCAGTGTTTCAGTCAACATCACAAAAGCTCCCTCTTACAAAAGGGAGCTTTTTATGTTCATCTATGACTTGTCATTTTTTCCAACAACTACTGACTGAATTAAAGACAACAAGATTTTTGCCAAAAGCAACGCAAAGGCACTTTTGACATTGGCATATCAAAAGCACACTTGCTTACCTTCCGGGAGGTCAAAAAAGCCTCCCCTGTGTATGCACGGGGAGTTGTTCTTTTTATACCGCATCGGGTCATTCACGAATCAGCCGTCGGATCAGCTTGCCGTCCTTCGTCTGACAGATCAATCGCCAGTTGCCCGGCATACAAATCTCCGCCTCAAACGGAACGAGGGTGGGAACGTCATCCAATACGGGAACACCGCTCTCATAGCGCACACCGCCCAAAAGTTCCCCGCCGATCAACAGCCCCACCGCACCCCAGGCGTGGCAGGCACTGTGTTGCCAGGTAACGTTGCCGTCGTCATCGTAGAGAAACAACCGCCTCGTCTCCCAGGTGCTGGTGGCGTCGGCTTCCTCTGACAGGGTTTCGGCATATAGATCCAGCATCAAACGGATCGCACAGGCACCCGCCCCGTGCTTGACCAAGGCGCGAACAACGGTAGAGGAGGAATAGAAATCCGCTCTTACCACTGTGTCCCTTGCTCCTTCCCCAAAGACGTTCCGCAAAATCGCCTCCGCTTCGGGGGAGTGAGGCGCAAACAGATGCAGAAGAGCCAGGGCATTGACCAGCTCGGATACGCTTTCCGAGGGGCGAGTGGGACGAATGCAGTCGATCATGCACCCCTTTTTCTCACTCCAAAACGCCTTTTTGCAAGCCTCGAAAAGGCTTTGATAGAAGCCGCCGTAAAACTCGATCGCCTCGGCATCGTCAAGCAGCCGAGCGAACCGAAGCATAATTCCCACCGCCTCCAGGAGCATCAGGTTATCCACGGCGCACGCGCACCCTTCCTCGCCTACCTCGTAGTCGCTTCTTTGTCCGAGCGCGTTGAAGCCCGTATCGTAATATTGCCAATACGGCATATTCCAAAGCAGACCGTCCTCACCCAAAAAGGCGGTAAACCACCGAACAGCACGGATCATGTGGTCGTACAGATCACTCGCAGGCTTCAGATCTCCCGTAAAATCGTAGTAATCCTCAAAGGCACCCAGCCATTGCAGACAGAAATCGGGGATCGGCGCAAGGTTGATGTTCTGATCGGGATAGCGGGAGCAGGTCATGCCCTCGTAATCCTGGGATTGAGCAAACTGATAGAGGATCTTCTGAAGCATTCGCATATCCCCCGAAAGGTAGGCGTTAAAGCGCGCCTGACAGCGGGCGTCCCCCATCCATTGCTGCTGCTCTCGACTGGGCGAATCCAAAAAGCCGTCCTGCATACATAGCCGCAGAGTGTGGGCGCTGATGTCCCATAGCTTCTGTAGCCTCGGCTCCTCGGTAGTAAAGGAGGACATTCGGTCCATGGGATAGGTCACCCAAGACATGGAGGCGGCGCACAACTCGGCATTCTCCCCACGGAACACCAAATAGGCGTAACGCATCGCGTCATAATTGAAAAATACCTGCAGATCGTTGCTTCCCTCTCGCAGAATAAAGCGAGAGAGGGGGCGGTAGGTCTTGACGTTCACAAAGGGGCGCAGATCGGGGGTCTTGACCTCCGCAAAGATCACATCCACCACGTCCCCCTCATGCCCATTCACACCAAGGCGTAAATATCCCGTCAGCACCCGACCGAAGTCCACACATACGACCGAAAAGCGCTCCGCCGACGAAGGGGGCGGCACCTGTAAGGGGAGGAATCGACATACAGGATCCAGCCTCATGTAACCACATTCCGCCTTGATGGCGTGATGCAACCGCTCCGTCGATTCCTCGGACGCCGTCACTCCCTCTCCTACGGCAATGACCGAGACCGCATCGATCCGCTCCTCCCGCAACAGGGGAATCGGACGCGCCAAGAGATTGCGAAAGGGGGAAAGGCGATGCACGTCACGGGCGCGTACCCGCTCCCAATCACCGTCGTCATAATCCGCCATCATCCAATTCTCCTCGTATCGGCGGCAGTCAAAGATCTCACAGGGTCCCTTGCAGCCGTTCACACGGGGAGCCCCGGGACGAAAGGCATCGCACTTTTTGCAGACCCAGGACACGTCGGTCAGGATCGAGGCGTCTCCGATCCGAGCATCGAACAGGAAGCATGGGATCGAATCCATGGAATGCCCCGTGCCATAGCCGTAATATAACACCATGGCGGCAATTAGATTCTCCCCCTCCCGCAAGTATTTTCCGACGTCGATCTCGTCCACAAACTGCCAACGAGGATCGCTCCTCGCAGGTCCCTTGGTCACGTATTGCCCGTTGATATACAAAACGTAGCGGGAATCCGCAAAGACACGCGCCGTGGCGCCCGCCTCCATTCCCGAAAGGTGGAATTTCTTCCGAAAGCAAACGTAGGAATTTTGCGGTCTGTCGTAATAGGTCTCGGTCTCCGAGCGAGGCCAGATCAGCTTGGCATTGGTATGCAAGTACCCCAACTCCTCGATCTTATCCCGAACAAATCTTCTCTGATTCATGGTATCCTCTCCTTATTGAATCTCAAAATCAAACAAGCGAAATTGCTCACAGCCATGGGTAGATAGGGGAATAAAGCGAAGCCGCCTTACCTGCCAATCCACTGCGTGACGAACGAAGCGCTGATGGTTGTCCCCCACATACAGAGAAAACCGCTCTCCATCAGAGCGCTCCCCCTCGATTCGGTATTCCCGGATGAGCGTCTGGGGAAGCTTGAATTTCGTCTGCGTCAGGGGATAATTGCAGGGCATATTGTGATATTTGCGGTTCATATCGTTGTCGAAAACCAGGCGGATCTCTCGGATCTGACGGTCCTCGTCCCACCGATATTCAACAAACTCTCCTGCCCCACCGATCCACAGATTCTCCTCTCCACGGTCGATGCCGTTTCGCACCACCTCGGCGTTGCACGAGGCTTGCGCGGTCAGCGCGGGGACCTCTCTTTGGTGTCGGGGAATGTAGCAATCGTCCGCCATCAGAGTTTGCTGAAGTCTGCGAATATCCACCTGCTCCACAGAACAGCCCTCCTGTATCGCCCGGGCAACCGCGGTGCCAAGCGCCTGTCCCAGAATGGCGCAGGTTGCCATCACACGGGAGGAGGAAAGAGCGGCGTGGGTCACGCTGATGTTTCTCCCCGCAAAAACGAGATTTTCAATATTGGCGGAGATCATGCATCGAAGGGGCAAGCCCCACGGACGGGGGGCAGGATGAAAGACCGTGGTAAGCCCCTTCCTGTAGTAAAAGCCCTCGGGAAAATGATCGTCCATGGACCAGCCCGCATAGGCTACGATGTCGTCAAAGCACCCCTTTGCCTCTACGTCGTTTTGCGTTACGACGTGCTTGCCCACGTACCGTCGGCTCTCCCGCTTTCCCGGCAGAAAGCCGATCCATTCCATCTCCCAATTATCCACGCCGTGGTCGCCGTAATTTTTCATGTGGTCCCATACGCCGTAGCAAATTTTCACAAGCTCGTCGCGGCATCGGTCGGTGTCGTGAATGCAATCCCACTCACCGCCCACCTCGATCCACCAGAAATTGTCGTTCTGATCGGGGGATACGGGTGGGAGATCGGCGTCGCTCTCGAATTTATACGCCCACGGAGGCGGCGTAAAGGAAACCTTGTGGTCGGTCTCGCGGATCTGAAATAAACAGCTCATGCCCATAGTCTTTTGATCCGCCACGTCAGGGGGGATCGTCTCATGGAAGGTCGCCTTCGCCTCTCTGCCGTACATAAATTCGGCACCCGTCAGGGGAGCCAGGATCGAATCCCCCGAGCAATCGGCAAAGTAGGTGGCAGAGATGTGATGGAAGGTCTCGGCATTGGATTGCCACGCCCGAATGCTTGCGATCCGATTCCCGTCCATGGTAGCGTCAAAGCAGCTTGTGTTCAACAAGAGCGTCAGATTTTTCTCCGCCTTTGCCTTCCCGTAAAGCACGCTGTCCCAAATTGGGAATTTCAGCGCGGGATTGAGGTAGAAGTTTTCCAGAAAAAGCTCCTCTACAATTCCTCCCTCGCGTATGTCCAGCACACTGCCGCCACTGCGGTAGGCGCCGCCGATCCACATACGGATCTCGCTGGAGGCGTTTCCCCCAAGCACGGGGCGGTCCTGCACCAAAATCACCTTGCTTCCGTGGCGTGCCGCCGCAATGGCGCAGCAAAGCCCCGCCATGCCGCCGCCCACCACACAAAGATCGGCTTGATACGATATGTTTTTCATCTTTTCCCTCCGTCGGTCTTGACTTTCTAAAAGATCCTATGATATAATGGTATCATAAAAAGCAAAGAAATCATAGAATTTTAATGCATAAAAACTATAAAAACGGGCAAATATATGAAAGAATTGCAAGCAATTGAAAACTACGTCGTCTACCTGATTCGGGAGTGTGGGCTTTTGGTCACGATCCACCCCATCGAAACGGAGACCCTCATTACCTTCAGCAGTCTCATGCATTTTAACACCCACGCCAACCCCTACTGTACCCACGTCAAATCCACCAAAGAGGGATACGAGCGGTGCCTCTTACAGCAAAGAAAGGTGTTGGGAAGGCTCAAGCAGCAGGACCTACCCCTTTGCGGTCTTTGCCACGCGGGGGTCCTTGAATACGTCTATCCCCTCAAGAATGACCGAGGTGTCATCGGCTTTATCTCGGTCAGCGGCTACGCCACAAAGGAGGGGGCAAGTCGAATCCCACAGACCGCCAAGGAATTCGGATACGCCGAGCCCGTATTGCAAAAGGCATACGGCACGCTCTGCGGAACCGTACCCGACCGAGAGCGGGTCGACACCCTCATCGCGCCCCTGTGCCTGATGCTGGAGCTGGCATACCGTAAGGAGCGCGGGGAGGAGAAAAAGGAGAATGTGCTCACCCGAATCCTGCGGTATATTCAAATGAATTACAGCGTGGATCTTACGGAAGAGGAGCTATGCCGCCTGTTTGGGTGCAGTCGATCCTATTTCAGCCATACCTTTCGACGGGAAACGGGCAAGAGTTTTCGGGAATACCTGACCGACGTCCGCCTTGAAAACGCCAAACGCCTCCTTGCCTTCTCCCACCTGAACGTCACGGAGATCTCCTTCGCCATCGGATATACCGACTCCAATTACTTCTCCAACGTGTTCAAAAAAAAGGAGGGCGTCTCCCCCCGGACCTACCGAAAAAGCCTCCGTCACGAACCGTAAAAACATATAGAAAACAGAGGACAGACCAAGGGGAGCCTTCCATAAAGCAGGTTTTACCTGTAGGAACCACAAAAGGAGTACGAACGATTTTGTTCGTACTCCTTTTCACGCTCCTTGCCTGCAAGATATAGTGTGTTACACCTTTTAGGCGTACCGTCGGGCGGTAAGAGAGCCTCGTCAGATTGTCAAGCCAAGTGCAACACTTTTTTCAAAAAATCATTTGGAGACAAAAAGCCAAGGCATTTACGAGGGCGATTGTTGATCAAAGAAACAACTGCGTCTAACTGTTCTTGCGTCACCTTATTGAAGT
>JAFVRI010000263.1 GCA_017504335.1 Clostridia bacterium | reverse complement strand
GCCATTTACGCACCGAAATTACCAAACAAGGAGTGATCGAAATGGAAGATTTGCTGCATATTGTATCTCAGGCGGATATGGATGGGAGAGGACAACAGCTCTTCCTTTCGTTTGGCAAGGAGGGTTCCGTTGGTGGTCAGGATCGACCGAAAGCCCCGCTCCGATGCCATGGATAAAAACCGAGGAAGCAAGGGGTGACAAAGGGGCTCGCCCATTAGGTGATAATAGACGTACTTGGTTTTTCCCTCCAATTCGGAAAGAACGTGGGTGAACTCTTCCTCGCTCATCTGCTTCGGCGTCCGCCCGTGTCCGTGACAAAAGGAACAGCGCATATTGCAAATATTGGTGATCTCCACATACGCCTTTGAATACACGGCAATTCCTCCCTTCACGGTGTTGCCTTTATTATATCACAGACAGTCCTCGGATGCAACCCCAAGAAAATATAAAAGTCCATATTTTCGATTCACTTTTTCATTGACTTTTCTTTTTTCTATTTGTATAATAAAAGAAAAGGAATTTCGACTCTGTTCTTTTGAAAAAGGGAAAGGAGATTGTATGAAAAAACCGGAGCTTTTTGTTTTTGGTCTCGACGGCGCTTGTCCTTCCTACATCAAGGAAGCCGTTCGCGAGGGCAGACTGCCCAATTTCAAACGGCTGATGGACTGCGGCGTCTTTCTTGAGGATTGCATGACCGCCTTCCCCAGCATTACTCCCACCTGTTGGTCTGCGATGTCCACAGGCGCTCCCCCTTCGGTAAACGGCGCGCTCTGCTACGTGGCGCACGAGACAGGCACTCATCCCGAAGAGGTCTATACCCCTTATTCATCGAAGCACATCCGTGCCGAGCGTTTTTGGGAAGCGGCGGCAAGAATCGGAAAAACCGCTCTGCTCATTGACGTTCCCTGCTCGGGCCCCGCAAAATGCGATGGCATTTTGCAGGTCAGAGGAAATGTTTCCACCACACCCGATTGCGCTCCCGAGGATAGCTATGCTTCGGGTATTCCCCAGCAGTTTTTCCGCAATGACGGAGCATCCGTTGTTGTCAATTCGGAAAAAAAGTTCGCGGGGGGTGAGTGGGATGATCGCTTCGGGCAAAGTGATTTTCTCAGTTTGGACGAAAACACCTTTGTATTCCGCCCGGTATTTTCCTCCCCCAAATATAACCCGAACGAGGTAGAATCTCACATTTGGGTTGTTGTCCGTGAAAAGGACGGTGTACGTGTGGGAATAGATGAAGCATCCGCTCGCACCGCTCCCCTTTTACGTACAGGCGAATGGAGCGAGGTCATCACCCGCCGACTCATGACCGAGGATGGCGAACGCATTCCCTTCCAGTTTCGCGCCAGACTGGACGAATTTGACGAGAAAAGCGGAATCTTCACCGTTTTTATTACGGGTGCGGAGAACTTTCTCCGTGAAATTACGCCTCGCACCCTTGCCAAAGAGCTTGCCGAGATCAAGGAGACCTTCTGCACGGATTATTCCTCCATTCCAAAGAGACCCTGCTCCACGGACAAGTATTTTGACGGAGAGCGCTTTGCCGTTTCCTGGAATCAGCAGGTCGTGGCGCATTGTCTGGATCGGTATGAGCCTGACATCGTCTTTGACTATTACGGCAATATCGATACCGTCAACCACCGTTTTCGTTCCGCTTACGAGGGAGTACGGATCCGATATGAAGGTGAGCATGAGTGCGCGGTGGATGCCATGCGCAAAAATTACGATCTGGTAGATGAGCATCTCGGTTGGCTTCTCGATCACGCAACCGATGAACACACCACGATCCTTTTGGTCTCCGACCATGGCTCGGTGGGAGACAACGAAAGAGTCAACCCATGGGAGATCATGGAAAAGGCAGGGCTTATGTCCTATCTCGATGAATCGGAAACCAGGATGTTCCGTCAAAGCCGTGTGGATTGGACAAAATCCCGTGTATACCCCGTTGGAAGCTGCTACATCAACGTGAATCTCAAGGGGCGTGAGCCTTGCGGTATTGTAGCCCCCGAGGATTACGACGCAACCGTCACCGAGATCATCACCGCTCTTCAAAAATACGGAAGAACCGCAGACGGATCCACCGTGTCCCTGGCATTTGCCGTAGAAAAGGATCAAGCCGGCTTTATCGGTCACGGCGGCAAAAATTGCGGTGACGTTGTTTACGGTCTTGCGGGCTGCACCATGGGCGGTGCCATCGGCGGTGTTCATAGCCAGCAGATCCCCTCTGCCCGTTCCAAAACGGGTGATATTCGCTCCCTTTGTCTGTTCAGCGGTCCCAACATACGAAAGAACGTTTCTCTCTCCCGCCCTGCGGATCTCACCGACTTGGCTCCCACGCTTTGTTATGCAATGGGTTACCCTCAACCAAAGGACGCGACCGGTGGTATCATATTTCAGATTTTTGAAGAATGAAACAAAATAGAGAAAGCCTTCCCCATGGGGAAGGCTTTTCTGTTCCGGGTTTATTCAAATAGATCGTTGTCACGGAATTGAAGCGAATAGAGATCCTTGTAGGTTCCGCCCTTCGCCATCAGCTCCTCGTGGGTGCCACGCTCGGTGACCTTGCCGTCCATGATCACGGCGATCTCGTCCGCATTGCGGATGGTGGAAAGTCTATGCGCTACCACAAGGGTGGTTCTACCTTGGCAAAGCTCGTCCAACGCCTGCTGAATGAGAACCTCGGTGGTATTGTCAAGGGCGCTGGTCGCCTCGTCGAGAATCAGAATGGCAGGATCCTTCAAAAAGACCCGCGCGATGCTGAGTCGCTGCTTCTGTCCGCCCGACAGCTTCACGCCTCGCTCACCGATCTCGGTATCGTAGCCGTTCTCCAGCGTCATGATATAGTCGTGAATGTTGGCTTTCTTTGCCGCCTCGATCATTTCTTCCTCGGTGGCATCGGGCTTTCCGTACAGAATATTTTCCCGAATGGTTCCCACAAAAAGGAACACGTCCTGCTGTACGATACCGATGTTGCGGCGAACCGACTCCAAGGTCAGCTTGCGGGTATCCACACCGTCAATGAGGATGGAGCCGCCATCCTCACCCAGATGGTAAAAGTTCGGCAACAGATGGCAGAGGGTGGTCTTACCACCGCCGGAGGGTCCAACCAGCGCGAGCTTTCTTCCCTTTTCTAAGCGGAGATTCACGTGGTGCAGAACCTCCTTGGTCTCGTCATAGGAGTAGCTTACGTCACGGAATTCGATCTCACCCTGCACATCCTGAAGCGCATGGGCATCGGGAGCATCGGTCTCTGGCTTTTCGTCCATGACCTCCAGGAAGCGGCGGAAGCCGCTGACTCCGTTCTGATACTGCTCCATAAATCCGATGAGGGTATTCACGGGATTGATGAAGAGGTTCACCGAGACAATAAAGGTGGAATACTCACCGAAGGAGATCCGACCCGCATAAAGAAACAGGCCGCCCGCGATGAGGATGAACACGTTGAAAATATCGGTAATGAAGGAGGTGGACGCGTGGAATCTTGCCATGGCGTCATAGGCGCGCTTGAAGGAGCTGACAAATTCGTCGTCTCCCTTTTTGAATTTCTCACGCTCCACGTCCGCATTGGTATATGCCTTGGTCACACGGATGCCCGTAACGCTGCTTTCTACCGCCGCGTTGATCACCGCATTGCTTGCCCGACGGTCACGAAAGGCGGTCTTCATCGCCTTCCGATAGTGCGCGGTCACCACAATGAGAATGGGCACGCAGGCAAAGATAATCAGCGTGAGGATCCAGTCAATGGTCATCAGATACGAGAAGGACAAAATGATCATCACCGCACTGATGAGAAGATTCTCGGGGCCGTGGTGCGCCAGCTCGCAGACCTCGAACAGATCACTGGTCAGACGGGTCATGATCTTTCCCGTCTCGTTGTTGTCATAGTAGCTGTAAGGAAGCTTTTGCAGATGAGAAAAAAGATCCTGCCGCATCTGGGACTGCATCCGCACACCGATGATGTGGCCGTAATACTGCACGAAATAACGAAGCAGCAGTCGGATCACGTAGAGCGCAAGGACGATCACACCCGCTATCACAATGGTGGTGTACATTTTGTTGGGGATATAGTCCTCCAACATCTTATTGGTCACGATCGGATACACCATTCCGATCACTGAAATGAGAAGTGCCGCAAGCATGTCGAGAACGAACATTTTCTTGTGCGGCTTGTAATAGCTGATAAACCGTTTTAACATTTTCATTTACCTGCCCATCGACAAAATTTCCCAAGTCTATTATAGCAGAATTCCAACGAAAAATCAAGATTTTTTGACAAAAGGACTGCGGCAAGATATGCCACAGTCCTTTTTACCGTCACATTGAAGATTCTATTTATATTTATTTGCTGAAAATGCCTTCCTTGATCTGCTTAAATTCAGCTTCCGTAATGATCTGCTGGTCAAGAAGCTTCTTCCACTTTTTCAAATCGTCGATGGAAATTGCCCGATTGTCAGCATTGGCAAGAACCTTCTGCTTCAAATCATCAAATTCCTCCTCGGTAAGGATCTTATCCTGAAGCATCTCCTTGTACCGTCCAAGCTCATCCAGCGTAGTGCTGATCGCTTTATCCTCCTTGGTCTCCGAGCTTTTCACGAAGCCAAGCAGCTTCAAAACAAAGATCAGAGCATAAAGGAGAGCCGCTACCCCCATCAGTACCATACCGATCGCGGTAAGGAGCGCGCCAATATCCACATGATCAAAATCAATCATGGAGATCGCTCCTACACCATACGCTGCAACAAGCGAGGCAAGAGCGTATCCAATATTCTTAATAACGGAATTGCTTGCAAAAATACAGGTTACCGCAAAAACAGCGGCGATGACCACGGTAGAAAATGTAGTCAGAGTCGCCAGACCATTCTGAATGTTTCCCACCAAAATGCCCACGACCATCACCACAAAACCGATGACCATAATGATTTGATTCAATGTCTTTTTCATAGTCTTCCCTTTCCTTATGCACATCCATGTAACGGTAAGAATCCTCACGTAGGCTCAATCCTCCGCAGGACTCCGATTTGATTATATCATATTTGTCGCATTTTGTCAAGTGATACTTATTGTTAATGATATGGTAATATCCTCTTTGATAAGGTAGAATATTATTAATTGGAATAGGAGGATAAATGAATGATTTCTGGCATTGGCGATAAAATCCGCTACCTACGCGACAAATCGGGAATGACACAAACCTATCTTGCAAAACGGCTGGGAATCTCTCGCAGTGCGGTAAATCTGTGGGAAATGTCTTTGTCGACCCCCTCTCTTGCAAACATTGTGGAATTGACGCAAATTTTTCATGTAAGCGCGGACTACTTTCTATGCGACCAAGAACGCCTGTGCGTAGACATAACCTCGCTGGAGCCTGAGGAACAGGAAATCGTTTTGAAGCTGGTCGATTGCTTGCAGAAAAAGGGGGCTACGTCAAACCATTGACAGGATCCTGAATTTCTTCCTCGGCGAAAACTTTTGGTTCAGCTGCAATACAAAAACGGCGGGAGATAAGCTCCCGCCGTTTTTTATGTGGTGCGCTATATTTGCAGCCACATCTCTACTGACTCTGTCTCTTTTTGATTTATTTGCCGACGCTGATGTACACGTCTCCCGTAGTGGTGGTGATCTGACATTTGCCGCCCGTTACCGAATGGGGCACATCCTTCTTTCCCGTGCTTGTATCCACAAAGAAGATCTTTTCGGACAGAAGGCTTCCCTTCACGTCGCCCGTCGTGACTTTAACGAAGATCTCGGCGGCATCCGCACGATCAAAGGTCACGTCTCCCGTGCTTCTTTCTACATGAAACTTCGCTGTTGCGAGAACGTTTTTCAAGAAAATATCCCCCGTTGATCCGTTCGAAACAAGGCTGTGGCACGTCACATCATGAAGCTTCGTATCGCCCGTGCTCACACGAACCGAAATATCGCCATTGCACCGCACACGGGAAACCGATACGTGTCCCGTGGAGACCGAAAGCGAAAGGGATGCCGCGGACAGATCCTCTATGCGAATATCTCCCGTGGTGGTATGGATAAAGATCCCCTCCTTGGCGGACGCACGGTTGGTTACATCTCCCGTGGTCTGCGAGATGTCAATCCTTTGGAATCGGAACGATTCCGAGATCTCGGTATCTCCCGTATCCGTCTCCACGGCAAGGGTGCCGTAGTCGCCTGTGGGCAGATAGACCGTGATCTTCGGTGTGCCGAAGTGGATGCCCACGTACTCATACCACTTTCTCTCATCCACCAAGTCGATGATCAATGTACCGTTTTCCACCTTCACCGAATGCTTCATATTGGTCTTCTCGTAGCAAATCACCGAGCAGCTTCCGTCCTCGGACGGCAGGATCCGCACGTCGGCGGTATCGGTCTTCACCGAGACAGAGCCGAAGACTTCCTCTATTACGTGATTGTTGGTTTCATAATTTCCGTTCGTAAAATTCCATTTTCCCATTGCCATTGCTCCTACGAATATTCCGCTTCCGATCAGAACCAGAGCGGTAGCAATGATCAGCCATACAATTGTTTTCCTTCTCATGCTTCCCTCTCCTTTCCAACAAAGCATTTTTTGATTCCCACCGCGATCTTTTTGGTCAACACGACAATTCCACGGGTCGCCTCACGGCTTCCGAAAAAGAGAAAGATCGACAGACCCGCGCAAGTCACTGCCACGCCGATCATAGCAAGTCCCATGGGGACATTTCCATGGCACGCATAAGCGACGCCGATCACCGCGCCACCGGGCACACACGCACAAATTGCCACAAAAACCGCCCAAACGGCAACAACAAGCGACCAAAACACCGCATACAGCGAAAGGATCACGGCAAAGGCGGCTACTGCTAATGAGAGCCAGATGGGAGAACCCACAGCCAGAAGCACGATCTCCCAGGTCTTCATTCCCCGCTTCTTTTTGATCTTCTCCTTTGCGATTTTCGCCAAAGGCGTTTCGGCAATGATCTGCGCCGCGATCTCCTCTACCGATCCGATATCCGACACCGCTTCCTCCTCCGAAAGCCCATCCTCGATCCGATCGTCGATCATCTCACCGTAAAATCCCAGCCGCTCCTCCAGGTCGTCCGCAGGCAATCCCGCCAGACGTTTCCGAAGCTCGGCAATACATTCAAGCTTTGTCACCTTCCCCGTCCTCCTTGATTACAAATTGATAAATCAGCATGACCTCTCGCCATTCTTCCAGAAATTCCTCGATGCGGGCAAGCCCCGCCTCGGTAATATGATAGTATTTTCGCAGTCGCCCTCCATGCTCGGAGGTGCGAACCGTCAGCATCCCCGCAAGCTCCAAGCGCTTCAGGATCGTATATAGCGTTGATTCCGAAAGCTCCAGATAGGGCTTCATGTCCTTGATGATGATCTTGTAGCCGTAGGAATCCTCATTTTTGATTGCGCGCAGCACGCAAACGTCCAACAGTCCTCGTTTCAATTGAATATCCATCAAATACTCCTCCTTACGCAATACATCATATCACGAAGTATTGTGTTTGTCAAGAGTTTTATGAATTTTTCAAAAAAAAAAGAGCCGACAGACTTCCAATGAGAAATCAAGAAAACAAAAAGGGATTTTACAAGAAAACGATTCCGTACGCATCATTGATATAGCGAACTTCATCGAATATGAATTCATTCAACACTTAGATTGATCCTCTTATGAGGAAAACGCCCTGCTCAAAAAGCAGGACGTTTTTTGATCTTTTTACACGTTACACGGTTTTTCCGTTAATCGATTCTGATGCTTTCTTTCTCGGATTTGAGGTTAGCCGATCGTTGCCATTTCCAAACGATGATTGAGAGCAAAGCTTGACGGGACCCAAAAGTCCACTGGGTTTTATGAGCATAAAGCGCGAGAATTTGTCTCTCTGTTCATGAACACAGGTGTTTGTCACTGTGATCTCAAGCGTATTTTCGCCCTCGTGAACAGCATCCGAAATATCGAAGCGGTAAGGAGCAAATATACGCGTACCTACATATTTTCCATTAAGCCTTACTTCCGCAGTTTGGCCTACCGTTCCGAGATCTAGCACCGTGTGCTTGATAGGATCCAGCATCACTGATGCCGTATATCGGATATTGCCCGTAAAATCGGGCTTTTCGTCGGGAGATGTAATGCTCCTAAGAGTAGTTACAGTCTTGTACGGCTTGTAGTCAGGAAGCTCGCACTCGCTGCAAAGCTCGACTCTCCACTCTACGTTCAACTCATAGGTTGCATCGTCAGGCTCATCAAAAAATCTTCCGTTATTGGTTGTGTCATCCGTATCCGTAAACAACACGAGAAGGTTATTGGGATAAAGGGTAAGCGAGATTCTTCCATCCTCACTGTGACGGCTCTCCGCCTTGTTCTCAAAGGCATCCCACACAAGGTAGTCTCCACCCATAAATCCACGTAGGTTTAAGGTTATGGAGGCTGCTTTTACATTCTCGTTGGAAAGCATATAACATTGCTTGCCATCGCGATCATAATGGGAGTAGCGCAGATATTTCGTGTCTCCCGTTACAGTGATGTCTCGATATTTTTCCATATACTCAACAAGTTTGTCCAGCCCGACACGAAAAAATCCGTCTATTCCTTTTTCTCCCACACATATTATGCGATCCCTAAGTCGTTCAAGCTTTTTTAAGTTTGCTGCGCTGTAATATGAGCTGTACGGAAGCAGAATCACGGGATAATGCTCTCCATGAATATAGCCGTTCTCAGAAATATCATCAAGTCGGTCAAAAGGAACCAGATCGTAATCGAGCTGTGCGTCGTAGAGTATCTTGCATATATCTCTGTTGTCAGTAAAGTCTTCGGTTGCCCAACTTGCCTCTGCATCGTAAATTACGGAGCAGGTCGGAACATGAATGGCACCGTCGGTGATTGCACACATGCGGTTCATGTAATTCATCAGCATACCGAAATACTTATACTGCGGATTCTTGCCTGTATTGTAAAAATTCGGAGGGCAGTCCGTATCGTTTTTCTTGGGGGAAAAGGCGTGAGGAACGAAATAATTTATACCTCTTACG
>JAFVRI010000262.1 GCA_017504335.1 Clostridia bacterium | reverse complement strand
TTCACAGATTGAATCAATGAATATATTCTCATGACAAAAAAGATATTGAAATCCCTTAGGAGATCCTGCTCGGCGGAACGCCTCCCACTTTTGCTCGTTCGCCAAGGCTCAACCCGCAAAAGTTCGACTCCGCATTCGCTCCGCTCAGGATGACGCACACCGGAAAGAGGCGATCAATCGCCCCGCAAAAACAACAGCCCCGCTCTCCTGAACCCAAGAGAGCGGGGCTTGTGTCTTAATTTTTTCCTTTATCCGCGTTTCCAGTAATAACTGCAATAGGTATCTTTCAAATACGTAGCCGCCGTGGCAGTATCCGCAAGACCACTGCTCGAAATCGCCGTACCTCTCGTCGCCTCCGAATTAGAAGAAAACCACCAACCGTTCGGATTTCCAAGCGTCACACTCATCAAGCTGCTGCATCCATAAAACGCCCTCCAGCCGATGTTCGTCAATTGACTATTTTCATCAAACGTCACGTTCGTCAATCTACTGCATCCAGAGAACGCCCTCCAGCCGATACTCGTCACGCTTGCGGGGATCTCGATGCTCGTCAGACTGTTGCATACAAAGAACGCTCCATTTCCGATGCACGTCACGCTTTCGGGAAATTCTATGCTCGTCAAACTTCTGCATCCATAGAACGCATGATTGCCGATGCTCGTCACACTTGCGGGAATCTCGATGCTCGTCAGACTGTTGCATCCAAAGAACGCATTCTCGCCGATGCTTATCACACTTGAGGGAATCTCTATGCTCGTCAAGCTACTGCATCCACGGAACGCCTCATAGTCAATGCTCGTCACACTTGAGGGAATCTCGATGCTCATCAAACTACTGCATTCATGGAACGCATTAGAGCCGATGCTCGTCACACTTGCGGGGATCTCAATACTCGTCAAGTTACCGCATCCACAGAACACATAGCTACCGATGCTCATCACTCCTACGGGTATCTTAATACTTTTCAATCTATCGCATTGATAGAATGCATAAGAGTTGATGCTTGTCACCGTTTTTCCATCATAAGTAGTAGGAATCACAATATTTAGATCCGTACAAGTTCCGATTCCACTGACCGCATAGGTTCCATCGGGAAGTTCTTCATAAGTAAGCCCCTCGGAATAAGGAAGATAGGAGTCCTCTGTATCTGTATCTGTATCTATATCTGTTTCTGTTTCTGTATCTGTTTCTGTATCTGTATCTGTTTCTTTACCTGTTTCTTTATCTATCTCTGTCTCGGTTTCCGTGTCCGTCTCGGTTTCGATTTTTGTGTCCGTTTCAGATTCGCTTTCCGTATCGTTTTCCGTCTGTGTATCTGATTCGATCTCTGTTTCCAATTCCGTGTCCCTTTCGGATTCATCCCTCGAATTCGTTTCGGGAGCGTCCGTCATAGGCGCATCCGTCTCACGAGTTTCTGTTTCGCTTCCTTCCATGCCTTCATTGGACGCGCAGGAAGCCAGCAAAAGCAGAACCAACAGAATGCTAAAAAATAACGCGATCAGTTTTCTTGCTTTCATGTTTTCGTCCTTTCTCAACAAAAAGGTACGTACAATCGAAGTTATACGCATAACTGGAGTAACTACATACACATTTTAGACAATTTTGTTTGGCACTTTCCATTATAATGCAATCTCCGAAAAAATGCAAGGCTTTTCGGAAAATTCGATGAACGACAAAAAAACGGCTGTCCTTTGATCAGCCGTTTTTCTACTTACTCGATTTTATTCAATTCCAAACAACTCTTTTGCGTTCTTTGCCGTCAGGGCTACGGTTTCCTCATAGGAAAGAGCCAACAACTCCGACAGGGTCTTTGCCGTGTAGCTCATGAGTCCCGAATGGTTCATCCGTCCCCGAAAGGGTTCGGGCGCGAGATACGGGCAATCGGTCTCAACAAGGATCCGATCGTGGGGCACCACTGCCGCCACCTCCCGTACCTTGCGGGCATTTTTGAAGGTCAGCACACCCGAAAAGGAGATATACCATCCGCGTCGGGTCAGCTCCTTTGTCATCTCGGCGCTGCCGCTGAAGCTATGGAACACTCCTTTTACCTCAGGATATTTGAGCACGGTCTCAAAGCAATCGCCGTGTGCCTCTCGGTCATGGATAATGACGGGAAGAGACAGCTCTCGTGCCATATCCAGTTGTGCTTCAAACAGGTACATCTGCCTCTCTTTGTCCACGGGCTGCCAATGATAATCCAAGCCGATCTCACCGAGCGCCACGATCTTGTTTGCCCTTCTCTTCTCTTCGGTATCCAACAGATCGCGGATCGCCGACAGAGCCGCATCGGGATCTTTTACGTCATTCTGTCCGTCCTCGGGATGAATGCCGACAGCGCACCACATACGGGGATATCGGCTTGTCTGCTCGATACACCGCAAAGCATTCTCGGGATTGGTCGCCACGTTGACGATTCCCGCCACGCCTTTTCCGAAGATCCCATTCGCCAGCAGGTCATCCGCCTGCCCCTCAAAACGGGAATCAAAGTAGTGGGCATGGGAATCAAAGAGTCCGTCCCACGCAAGCATTTCCTGCTCGGGCATTACCGTACTCTCTCTCCGAGAGGGGTATCCTCTGCCAGAAACACCACGCGAACCTGCTCTTCACCGGACGCAAGCAGCATTCCCTGAGACTCGATGCCGCAAAGGGTTGCGGGCTTCAGGTTGGCAACCACGATGACCTTCTTGCCGATCATATCCTCGGGAGCATAGAACTTCGCGATTCCCGACACAACCTGTCTCTTCTCATAGCCCAGGTCAATCTGCAAAAGCAGGAGCTTCTTCGCCTTGGGAACACGCTCGCAAGCAACCACCTGCGCCGTTCTCAGCTCCACGTTCATGAAGTCCTCAATGCCGATGAGGGCGCATCCCTCGGGCTTCTTGGGAGCTTCTGCCGCCTTGGCCTCCTTTTCCGCCTCCTCGATCTGCTTTTTGCGGATCTCGTCAAACTCCGCCATCTTCTTTGCCTCGTCAATACGTGCAAACAGAACCTTGGAGTCCGCAGTGGATTCGCCCGCCTTCATATGACCGAAGGTATCCAACGTATTGTAGGTACGGGCATCGGTATTCAGCTCATCCAGAATCTCCTTGGCGGATGCGGGAATAAAGGGGGTCAGCATCACGGCACCAAAGCGGATCGCCTCCAGAAGATTGTAAAGAACCGTGCCCAATCTTTCCTTCTGTGCCTCGTCCTTAGCAAGTGCCCAAGGTGTGGTTTCATCAATATACTTATTGGCGCGCTTGAGCATGGTAAATACACACTCCAGCGCATCGGATACATGGTAGGTATCCATGTTCTCCACAAGTCCCGCATATGCCTTTGCGCAAGCCTCCTTCAGCTCCTCGTCCAAGGCATCGGGAGCGGTGGGAGCCTGAACCACGCTGCCGAAATACTTCTTGTTCATATCCAGCGTGCGCTTCACCAGGTTTCCGAGGTTATTCACAAGGTCCATGTTATAGCGGGTGATCACCGATTCGTAGGTAATGGATCCGTCTGCGTTATAGGGCATCTCGGACAGCGCATAGTAGCGAACACCGTCCACTCCGAAATGCTCGGCAAGCTGATCGGCATAGATCACGTTTCCTTTCGACTTGGACATCTTGTCCATACCGAAATTGAACCAAGGGTGACCGAACACCTTCTTGGGCAGAGGCAGATCCAATGCCATCAGAAAGATGGGCCAATAGATGGTATGGAATCTCAGAATATCCTTACCGATCATATGCACATCACAGGGCCAGTATTTGCGGAAATGCTCGCTCTGCTCCTCATAGGTCTTATCGGGATCGTAGCCGAGAGCGGTAATATAGTTGGTCAGTGCGTCCAGCCACACGTAGATCACGTGACGGTCATCAAACTCCACAGGGATTCCCCATTTAAAGGAGCTTCTGGACACACAAAGATCCTGCAGTCCTGCCTTCAGGAAGTTGTTGACCATTTCCTTCTTACGGGATTCGGGCTGGATGAACTCGGGATGGTCCTCGATATACTGCATCAGACGGTCCGCATACTTGCTCATCTTGAAGAAGTATGCCTCCTCCTTTGCTTGCTGAACAGGACGACCGCAATCGGGGCACTTTCCACCCTCTGCCTGAGTCTCGGTAAAGAAGGACTCACAGGGCGTGCAGTACCATCCCTCGTATTCACTCTTATAAATGTCACCCTTCTCGTAGAACTTGGTGAACATTTTCTTGACCGCTGCCTCGTGGTTTGCATCGGTAGTGCGGATAAAATAGTCGTAATCGGTACCCATCTTATCCCAGATGGTCTTGATCTCTCCCGAAACTCGGTCTACATATTCCTTGGGGGTGATTCCCGCCTTTGCGGCAAGGTTCTCGATCTTCTGTCCGTGCTCATCGGTACCCGTGCAGAAAAACACATCGAAGCCTCTTGCCTTCTTATAGCGAGCCACCGCGTCGGTCATGATCACTTCATAGGTGTTACCGAAATGGGGCTTGCCCGATGCATAGGCAATGGCGGTTGTAATATAAAAGGGTTTATGATTCATAGGTATCTATCCTCCTGTTTTTTTACAATCAAAGGGAAAGCCAGCTTCCGCGAAGCATGATTTTTTCGGGAACAATCCGATCCGAAGAGCGCATCAGGATCAAATCCGCCGATTTGCCTTCGTCGATGGAGCCGATCTCATCATATGCTCCGATCTGTTTGGCGGGGGTTTTCGTCGCGGCAACGACAGCCTCGGTCAGCGGGATGCCGCAGAATTCGGCAAAGCGGTTCACCGCTTGATCCAACGCAAGCGTAGAACCTGCCAACGCACCGTTTTCCTTGGTGCGCGCAATTCCATCCTTGACGGTAATAGGCAATCCGCCCACATGATAGTCTCCGTCGGCATATCCTGCCGCCGCAATGGAATCCGAAATCAGGGAAATTCCATCCACTCCCTTCGCACGGTAAGCAAGACGGATCATTTCGGGAGAGATGTGAACGCCGTCCGAGATCAGCTCGACAATTCGGTCTCCCTCAAAAGCAGCGCAGACAGCGCCTCCGTCACGGTGATGAAGAGGGGGCATGCAATTGTATAGATGCGTATAGGATACGATTCCCCTTGCCTCCGCTTCCTTTGCCTCGGCATAGGTTGCCGTGGTATGACCCAATCCCAAGGTTGCTCCCATAGAGCGTGCCTTTTGGGCGAAGCTTCCATCCTTGTCCATTTCAAGTGCCACGGAAATGTGCAGCCGTTTGCACTCGCCGAGGGGCTTGGCATCCAATTCGTCCGCTACGGGCGGTGCCAGCAGATCCTTCGCGTGTGCGCCTCTCTTTTCGGGATTCATATACCGTCCCTCCAGATGTACACCGGGAATACCCGCCTCATTTGCCTTCGGCTCATAGAGATTCAGAAGATCCACCATCTCCATCATTTTCTCAAAGGGCGCGGTTTCTACCGTCGCCATCACGGAGGTTACTCCGTGGCGAGCGTAGTCAGCCAGCATCTCTCCTACCTTTTCGGAGGTTGCGTTTACGAAATCGTGTCCGACACGTCCGTGGGTATGCACATCAATAAGGCCCGGAATGATCCAATATCCCGTTACATCCATTCGCTCAGAATCGTTTTTATCAAATGCGCCCGGTGCTCCCACACCGCGGATTTTTCCGCCTTCGATCCAAAGATCCATCGGAGCAAACGCACGCTCCTCGGTTCTGAACACCTGTCCACCGTATAAAATCATACCATCACCTCTTTCAATGTCACTCATTATATTATAGCAAAGAAATTCCGATTTTACAAGGGGATAGCAGGAAATTTCTTCATCCGACGGTCAAATTTCTCATTCCGCCAGAAGGAGATCCAATTCCCCCTCGTGAATGATCTGGATATACACGTCAGGACTGTGACGCACGACGCTGATTTTCCCGTCCGTCATTTGATTTTCATAGGTCACCTGACGGAAGGTTGACGAAAAATAAGGAATCAGCTGGATCTTATCCCATTCACGGGAGCATTCCACCAATACCGAAAGATCACTTCCCTCGAAGCCCTCCTCCATGTGACTACTGACACAATGCTCGGTGGTATCGGTCATGAAATACACATCGTCCAGCTGATTGGTCAACGAAACCGTGTGGTTGGGAACAACGCTCTCCAGAGAGACCCGTCTGGCGATCTGCTTGCCGTCGGTCCTTCGAACCGTAAATTCGATATCCTCAAAAGCAAGACGGTAGTCAGACAGCGACGCATGGTTTTGCGCCAAGGAAGTCATCAGCGTATCATAAACGGTAAATCCTCCGTAGGCATTGATGGAATCCTCGGTATTATGGTAGCGAGCATTCTGTGCATCGGTTTCTGCCATCTCCTCGGAAAGATCGATAAAGGTCGAGATCTCCCGCTCCTTCAAATAGTTTGACAGAACCGAAAGGCGGGTAGACTCGGAGGGCTCTCCCAAATAATTCGGCAAAAACTCTCCGCAGGCAGTATAGGTAGAGGGGATCACTACCATACGGTATTCCACACCCCTGGCAGCATATGCCGCCTCCTTTTCTGCCAAACGATCCCCGATCCGTTTCATTTCCTCCTCGGTATAGGGGCAACCGTTCACATAATCCAACAGATAATCAAATCCGCTATAGGGGTCTACCGTCTCAAAAAGCCAATTTTTCTTTCCAACGACCACGCTGCGATCTTCAATGTGGCGAAAGATCTTATAGTCAATATACCGAACGAATTTTTGAATACCTTGATGCTCGGACAACGCGTAGTTCACGTCATAGCCCGTCTTCTCTTCTCCTTTGTCGGTAGGAGAAAGCATTCCGATCCCCAGATATAAAGTCATAGACAGGAGAATTCCGAAGAACAGAACCACGCAAAGAAATTGAATTGCCTGTTTTTTCATCTCATCCTCCCTCACATAAACACATAGCGGAACGGCACGGAATGATAGATTCCGTATCCGGGCAAATACAGAAAGATCGAAAGAGCAAACAAAATCAGGATCAACAGCATATACGCGCCCTCACCTACCGTTTGCCACCGTCCTCCCTTACGCACAAGAAAGCTGTGAAAGCCAAAGCTTGGCAGGAGCAACACAGCACCGAAGATCACCACCGTCAGATATTTCGCACCGGAGAACGCAATCAGAATCAGGTCCGTGTAATATTCAGCTCCCGAGGATGTCAGCTTGGCAATATAATTCAACATAGAGGAGATATCGCCCATTGCAATGATGATCCAACCAAGGGAGACAACAAGAATGGTCACAAAGGTCGACAATACCTTAAGACCGCTTCGGTCTGCCAACCGTCGCTTCAGCTGCAGACGGGAGTAAAGATATTCGATCCCCACCGACGGAAGCGCCAACAGAAGGATATAAAGACTCGGACGCACGATCAGAAGCAGACAGCCTCCGAATGCCACTCCGTGGATCAAATGAGCAAACCGTCCACCCGTCATGCGAAGAAGCGGCTTTTCCACATAATCCTCCAGCCATGCGCCCAGACCGTAAAACAGATTGGAGCTGTACTCATCGGGCAATGAGGCGCGGAAAGGGTTGCCGGGAACCTGTCGAATACGAATTCCGTACATTACGGCAATACCACGTCCCATATCCGCATATCCCGTCACGCTGAAATAGACCGCGAAATACATCAGGAACAGCAATGTTCCCCCCATCATGATGCTATGCGTGCTCACAAATTTTTCACTGAGAACCGCAAACATATCGATCAGAACAGCGCCGACCGCGATCCGTTTAATAAATCCGGTAGCAAACCACATCGCTCCGTCCGCCAGATTGCCAAGGGATGGCTCAATGCGGTCCTCTTCTGTCAGACGCAGAAAATCGGTATACTTCACCAAGGGTCCCACCGGCATGATCGGGAAGAAGGTCAGATACAAAACCAGATCAAAGGGGTGATTTCTCTTCTTGATGTTTCCGCGAACCGCCTCCAACAGATAGGAAGTCGAGCACATAGCAACCACCGTCATTCCCACGGGATAGATCGGATCGCTCACCGCCGATTGCGCCAAATTTCTCAACACCACCAAAAGTATATAGGGCAGCACGCACACCAAAAATACAAAAAAGGAGCGACGGTATCGCATCAGTGCCATACCACCCAGCCAGGTATATAGGATCATTGCCGGCAAAAACAAAAGAAGATATGGATGATGCAAATTCAACAGAACATGAAAGGCAATGCAAATCACCGCCAACGAAACCCGCTTGTGCCGCTTGGCAAAGAAAAAAAACAAAAGCGCCGATAAGGGCAAAAAGAAAAACAAAAACATCGGTGCTGTAAAGAGCATATGCACGCCTCCCTTCTCTCTGTTGTACATTTCATATCAATATCATACCATAAATTTCTCTTTTTTTCAACTTTTATTTTCTCATCTTCAAAAAACATAAGCCTTTGGGAATTTATCATTCATTTTTATTTATTTCGCTGTTTTTTTGGATTTTTTGGTGAAGATATCGGTTATCTTTCTCTTTTTCCGTTGACAGAACGAGCATGGTTTGTTATAATGTTCTTGTAATTTTTTGTTCAATAAAGGAGAATGATTATGAGATTGAGAGCACCTGCTTATCCCCTGATCACCATTGATCCCTATTTCAATGTTTGGTCTCATTCCGATGTTCTTACCGATTCC
>JAFVRI010000261.1 GCA_017504335.1 Clostridia bacterium | reverse complement strand
TTAAGTATAGTATATCACATTTTTCATAAATTGCAAGGTTTTTTTGAAAATTAATAAAAATTTAAAATTAAGCCAAAAAGTTCGATATTTTTCCATTTTTCCCTTTTCAAATCTCAAAAAATCTGCTATAATAGACATAGATTTCAAAAGGGAGAAGCCTATGACCTATCAAGAAATTTGCGCAAGGCTTCGGGAAGCGGGAATTGAGGATGACCGCGCCGAAGCATCCCTGCTCCTATGCCACTTTTGCGGCATCAACAAAGCCGAGCTTTTGTCGAGAAGAAACGACCAATTTGACTCTCTGGAGCTGCTTGCCGCCGTGGAGAAACGGGCAAATCGATATCCGCTCCAGTACATCCTCGGCTATTGGGATTTTTGCCACGAAACCTATCGGGTAACCGAGGATACGCTCATTCCCCGTCAGGATACCGAAAAGCTGGTGGAGCTTGCCACCCGTCTGATCCCCCAAAACGGAAGATTGATTGATCTTTGCACGGGAAGCGGATGCGTTGCCATTTCCACCCTTGCCGCCCGTCCCGACTGTCGGGCTGTTGCCGTGGACCTGTTTCCGAAAACCCTTGCGGTAGCGGGAGACAATGCCGAGCAAAACGGCGTTGGTGATCGGATCGGTTTCCTTTGTCGAGATGTGCTTGCACCCGATTTCATGAAGGAGCTTGGCACCTTCGACTGTATCCTTTCCAACCCCCCCTACATTAAAAGCAAGCAGGTAGGACTGCTTGCCCGTGAGCTGTCCTATGAGCCGGAGAAGGCATTGGATGGAGGAGACGACGGCTTGGATTTTTATCGCGTGATCATCGGCTCCTACGGAGCATATCTGACCAGAGACGGCTTTATGTTGTTGGAGATCGGATGGGATCAGGCAAAATCCGTATCCGACATCGCCCGTCACGCGGGCTTCCGCTGCGAAGTCTTTAAGGATTACGGTGGGAATGACCGCGTGGCATATTTGACACGGACTGTATAAATCAGAAACACAAATCAAAAAGGAGAAATCGTTATGAATCTGAGCAATGAACAAATCCGCATGCTTGTCAAGGGCGCCGCATCCTACGAGGAATGCGCCGAGGGGCTTCGCCTCCACCGCTTTACCAAGCAGGAGCGAGAATATTACAAAACCGTATCCGAGGATTTTTACATGAAGGCGCACTCCTCCTCGGGAGTTCGTTTAGAGTTCACCACCGACAGCCGCCGCTTTTCCTTTGCGGCACTGACCGCCCCCGGCTCTTCTCGCCCCTTCTGTCACTTTGACCTTTACCGTGACGGAATTTATATGGGTCAGGTAGGCACCGAGCAAATGGGTTCCGGTGTTGCGGGCGAATTTGATCTGGGTGAGGGAGAGAAAGAGCTTCGCCTCTACTTTCCTTGGTCAGCCGCTCCCACATTGACCCGTGTCACGCTGGACGACGGCGCGTCCTTCGCTCCCTTGAAGAAGGCACATACCATGCTCATTTACGGCGATTCTATCACGCAGGGCTATGATACCCATCATCCTTCCCTGTCCTACGCATCCCTTCTGACCGACGCGTTGGATGCCGAGGGATTCAACAAGGCCATCGGCGGCGAATTCTTCTGTCCGGGTCTTGTCGAGGCGGGAGACGGAACAGCGCCCGACATCATCACGGTGGCATACGGAACCAACGACTGGTCGAAAAAAACGAAAGAAGAATTTGAGACCAACTGCCGCGGCTTCTATGAGACCCTTTCGCGGAAATATCCCGATGCCAAGATCTTTGCCATCACGCCCATCTGGCGCGGAGATTGCCAAAAAAGGATCACCGAGGCCGGTGAATTTCCTCGCATCGCCAAGACCATTGAGGCGGTTGCCGCTTCTCTGCCGAACGTAACGGTTCTGCACGGCTACGATTGCGTCCCCAAGGAAGAGCGGTTCTTCGCCGATCTTTATCTCCATCCCAACGATGAAGGCTTTGTCCATTATTTTGAGGGAATTTATCAGCAGATCAAGCAGTATATGTAATAGCAAAAACAGCATCGAGAATAAACGGCGGGAGCAAGCCTCGCCCTACGTGATATGGGACACGACCGTATGAAGGTCGGTTTCCCTTTCCTTGGTAGGGCGGGGGCTTGCTCCCGCCGTTTTGTATGGGATAACCTCTTGCATCATCGAGGAATCGAGAGTTGTACAGTTCTCTCCCCCCGAAAAACAATCGCCCCGCTCTCATTGATATGCACCTCCAAAAGTGTCTAACTTTTGGGGTGCATATCAGTTCACTTCATCAACGAGAGTGGGGCGGTTTTCAATTGAATCGTTTAACCATAGAATTGTTGCAAGAAGGCAGAAAGCTTCTGTACCGCCAGAACCTCGGTGGTCTCCAGCGAGGTGGTCAGGGACTCAACGTACGAGCTCTCACCGGGCAAGTATCTTGCGTAGTTACGGATGAGCTGTACGGGATGCTCGATGACCTTGGTGTAGGTGTGGCCGAATTCCTGATAGATGTTATCTACGATGTAGTCGAACATCTTACCCTTAGGCTGAGTCTTCAGGTATCTCTGCTTGTAGCACTTCTCCTGAATGCAGTTACGCAGGTTGATGTAGGACTCGGAGCCCATAACCTCCAGTGTTCTGGTAACAACCTCGGTTGCGGTGGTTACGTTGCAGAGGATCGACAGCGAAGAGTAGTTGTCCTGAGGAACGATGCGGTACTCTTCCTGGTGCTCATCGAACATGGGAACAGGAATTACCATGTAGTCGATGGCGGTGGAGTGATGACACTTAAAAGTAGTGCCAATACCTTTTTGAAGTTCAACATAATGTTATCCTCCTTTTACTTCCTTCACTTATAAGAGTCGTATTTTTTATCCTTTGTCTCATAAAGTTGTTCATTTAATCTACAATAATTGTATCATTTTTACCCCCATTCAGTTTTGGCTCATTTTTATCATTTTTTCTTCACTTTTGCTTAAATTTCGCTTCCGATTTTTTCCTTTCATAATTCAATGACGGGAATCGAACACTAAGATCAAAGATTTCTTACAAGAAAGGAAATAAAAATGCACCAAAGAAAAAGACATGGGCGTCGGTTTTCGATCCGCGCCCTGATTCTGGCGGTTCTTCTCTGTTTGTCCGCTCTTTTGATTCTTCCCGTTTCCGCCAAGGCAGCGGCATGGAATCCTGCCGACGGAGCACGAGATCTGGTCAGCGACGTGGGGGATGCGGTCAGCGATGTGGGAGATGCCCTCAGTGAAGCGGTCACCGATATGATGAACGGCGAAAACGGTGAAGTCAGCGACAGCGACGGCTTCATCGGAAATGAAAGTGAAGAAGCCACCGAGACCGAGCCCGTCGAGGACGAGGAAGGCGGCATGGGATGGATCGCTGTTTTGATCGCGATCGCGGTGGTAGCCGTTGCCATTATTTTGATCGTTGTTCTTGTTCCCAAAAAGCGTAGAGACTAAAAAAAGCGGAGAGCATCCGAAATGCTCTCCGCTTTTTTTGATTTTGAATTTATCGTTCGATTTCTTCCATGATATAGGCTTCCAGCACGTCTCCGACCTTAATGTCGTTGAATCGCTCCAGACCGATTCCGCACTCGTAGCCCTGTGCCACTTCCTTGGCATCGTCCTTGAAGCGCTTCAGGGAGGAGATCTTATCCTCGAAGATCACCACACCGTCACGAACCACACGGATCATTGCCGAACGCAGAACCTTACCGTCCTGAACATAGGAGCCCGCAATGGTTCCCACGTTGGGTACGTGAATGGTCTGTCTGACCTCTGCGTGACCGAGAAGATTCTCACGGTACTGAGGTGCCAGCATTCCCTTCATGGCATCGGTGATCTCGTTGATACAGTCATAAATGACACGGTAGGTACGGATCTCCACGTTCTGTCTCTCAGCAGAATCAATGGCAACCTTATCGGGACGGACGTTGAATCCGACGATGATGGCATTGGATGCCGCCGCAAGTGTAACGTCTCCCTCACGGATTCCGCCTGCCGCCGCATGAATAACACGGACCTTGACCTCGTCGTTGGAGATCTTTTCAAGAGACTGCTTGACAGCCTCCGCGGATCCGCCCACGTCTGCCTTGACAATGACGTTCAGCTCCTTGACACCCTCGGAGATCTGCGCAAACAGATCGTTGAGGTTTGCTCTGGCATTTGCCTTGAATTCCTCTTCCTTCGCCTGCGCACGTCTCTGATCGGCAAGCTCTCTTGCCATTCTTTCATCCTCAACGGCATTGAACTCGTCACCTGCGGAGGGGACCTCTGCAAGACCGATGATCTCAACAGGAACAGAAGGTCCTGCTTCCTTTACATTTCTTCCCTTATCGTCGGTCATGGCACGGACATGTCCCACGGAGGTGCCTGCGATCACGATGTCGCCGCTGCGCAGCGTACCGTTCTGAACCAGTACCGTTGCCACAGGTCCGCGGCCCTTATCCAGCTTTGCCTCGATGATGATGCCCTTGGCACGGCGATTGGGATTTGCCTTCAGCTCCTTGACCTCAGCAACCAGCAGTACGTTCTCCAAAAGATCATCGATACCCTGACCGGTCAGTGCCGATACGGGAACACCGCTGACATCTCCGCCCCACTCCTCGGGGACCAGATCGTACTTGGTCAGCTCCTGCTTGACGTTGTCGGGATTTGCCGTGGGCTTATCCATCTTGTTGATGGCAACGATGATATCGATGCCCGCTGCCTTTGCGTGGCTGATCGCCTCAACGGTCTGAGGCATGATGCCGTCGTCAGCGGCAACGACCAGAATGGCAATATCGGTCGCCTGCGCGCCTCTTGCGCGCATTGCGGTAAATGCTTCATGTCCGGGGGTATCCAGGAAGGTAATATCCTGACCCTTGACCTTAACACGGTATGCACCAATATGCTGAGTAATACCGCCTGCCTCTCCGGAGGTAACGTGGGTATCACGAATGGCGTCAAGAAGCGAGGTCTTACCGTGGTCAACGTGACCCATGACACAAACAACGGGAGCGCGGGGCAGAAGGGTCTCTGCCGAATCCTCGGTCTCGTCAAACAGCTTTTCCTCGATGGTAACGACCACTTCCTTGGTGACATTGGCACCAAGCTCGTCGGCAATGAGGAATGCGGTATCATAGTCGATCACCTGATTGACCGTAACCATCATGCCCATCATCATCAGCTTTTTGACCACCTCTGCCGCAGTGACCTT
>JAFVRI010000260.1 GCA_017504335.1 Clostridia bacterium | reverse complement strand
CATCATACCCGTACTCTACGGAAAGATAAGCCATGTAAATCTCCCGAGACAGGGAGGGAATGATACCTCCGTACAAATTTTCTTGTGCCAGACGGAGTGTCAGGTTTTCCTCCTGCTCGGTGATGAATATGAGCGGTTCCTTTTTTGGGTTCAATTCTCCCCTTGCGTATCTGCGAAGGCGATCGGAGAAATCCTCCGAAAAGCCCCATGCGCTGTCCGCCTTTCCTTGCTTCACCGCCTCGATCGCCGATTCCTCGGTTTCATGACATTGAAAATCCACAATGCTGTCGGCCTCCATCAGGCGTTCGATCACCTGCTCTGCCACGGCATCCTCGGTTCTCGAGTAGAGTGCCACTCGAACCACCGAGCTGTCCTCTCCCGAAAGCACACCAATGGCAAATGCCATCAACGGAATGAGAGCAAGCGTAATCAAAAAAATCGGTTTTTTCAGCAGGCGCTTGGTCAGAAGATACATCCAGATCGCGCCCCTCTTCCATTGCTTCATCATCGCGCCTCCCTTCTCATTCTCAATGCGCGCACACCGCAGCATGCCGCAAGCAGAAGAACACAACAAGCAGCAAGCGCGGGAAGTCCCTCTCCGCTTCCGTTCAGAACACCGCCAATATAGCGGATTGCAATTCCTCCGGGCAACCACGAGGCAACCGTTTGCAGAATTTCGGGAAAGAAATAGGGAGGATAAAAGCATCCGGAAATGTAAGAAAGCCCCAAGGCGAGCACAAACTGAAGAAGTACACCCGCCACTACACCGGAACAAAACTCATACAAAAGCATTTGCCAAGCGGCAAGCATCAAAACTGCGGGAATCATCCGAAAGGCAAAATCTATACCGATTCCGTCCAGCTCGGAAACCGGCATCTCCACAAAGGAGCATACCGCCACTCCCGACAGTGCAATAACAAGAATCACCAGAACGGACGGCAGGGAGAATCCGAAAAATTCGGAAACAACCTGCTTGCCGATGCCGATTCCCCTTGTATTGGCAAGCCGCACCATCGAGCAATCCGACCGAACCATCATGGGAGCCATTGTAATTCCCATCAGTAAAATCAGAAGAAACAAAATCCCGCAGACATAGTATCCGCCAAAGGAGAGACCGTTGACCACACCAACATACTCAATTTGATGAAGCGTATCTCGCTCCATGACAAAATCCACGTAGCGAATATTGATATTCTCCACCAGATCGTCCCACTCCTCGGAGCTTACCAATCCCTCTTCTCTTGCCGTCACCTGCGTGGCAAAGATCCCCGCCATAGTCTCACTTACCAAATCCGAGGCGGTTCGTACCACCTCATTACTGAGAAGCGCACCCAGGCCGACAGGGCTTCGGTGAGAAACATAGATCAGCTGTACCTCTTCTCCTCTGAAAATTGCATCCATAAAGCCATAGGGAACCTCTAAGTATGCCGCGATCTTTCCCTCTGACATTTTCTCATGGGCTTCTTCCATCGACATCGCTTGGAAATTCACATAGGTGCTGGACGGATCAAACTCACGAACTGCCAACAGTCCCAATCGAATGTACACGTTGTCCGTGTCTCCCGTGACACCGATCGTCAGCATGGAGTTCTCCTCTTTCCCCTCATTCTCCTGCAACAGGACCGTGCAAAGCACACCTGCCGTCAGTAAGAGAATCAGCGTAAAAAGAGCTACACGGGGAATTTGTCTCGTTCCTCTTTTAAGCTGCAACACCGCATATACCCAGAACCGCTTCATAACCGTCCCACCAGCTTGTGGATGTTTCCGTCATATTCAAAGGGCGTTACGGTTCCGTCCTTCAATATGTACAGCTCATCGCAAAGAGAGATCTCATTGACATCATGCGTTGCCAAAAGCACACAGTGTCCCTCATTCCTGTACTCGATCAGATAGTTGGCGATCCGCTCCTTGCAGATCAGATCCAAGGCGGCACAGGGCTCGTCCAGCAAAAGGATCGGAGGGCGGTGCGCAACAGCGCATCCGATTGCCAACCGCTTTTTCATTCCACCCGACATTTTGCTGACAGGAACCTTCAAAAACGCATCAATTCCCAACATATTCAGTATGCCGCCATCCAGCTCCCGCTCCATCTGCTCCCTGTCATACCACAAAAGCAAATTGTCCTTAGCGGTCAGTTCTTCGAAGAGCGGGGGCTTTTGAGGAACCAATCCAACCATTTCCCGACGTCTCTTTCCCACCACAGGGAATCCGTCTATGGTAAAGGCTCCCGCATCCGCGCGGATCAAACCCGTGAGAACACCGAAAAGAGTGGATTTTCCACTTCCGTTTCCTCCAAGGATTCCCACAATCTTTCCGCCCGTGCAAGAAAAGCTAACGTCCCGAAGAACCTCCTTTTTGCCGAACGATTTTTGAATATTCCTGATTTCTATGTTCATGTAGCCTCCGTATAAAGAGCAAGGCACATCCAAAGGGGGATGTGCCTTGCCTATTCAAACCAAATGACGATTCTTAGTTTTCCGCCGGTGCGGAAGTTTCATACTCGCCCAAAGCGTCACGATAATCCTTCAGTACGTCCACATATTCCTCGGGAATTTCTGCATCCTCCAGCTTATCGATCAGCGCGGTCAGATTCAGATCCTCAACAAGAAGATTGAAGAATCCCTCCTCGTCTCCAAGATTCACCGTATCGTCTGTCGAGGGCATGGTGGGTGCTTCGAAGCTCTTCTTCTTTCCTTCGATAGAGAGGGTCAGATAAGGATCCTTCTTGCCCATTAGCTTGATCTGCAGGGACATACCGTTGTCATCGGTCTTTACAACAAAGCCAAGGCGTCCCTCGCTCATCAGGCTCATGATCGATGCTCCGGTGTAACCCTCCGAGCGCTCGATCAGATCCTCGCCCAAGGAGATGTAGAACTCACCGTCAATGTTTCCGTTTTCCTTATACTGATCTGCCTTAAAGTTCTTGACCTCAAGCACAGCATACTCGGTTTCGTCCATCTCAATGGTATAGGTCGCGTTCAGCTTGCCATCCTTCTTGGTTCCCTTTCCATCCAGACGGAAGAACTCAACCTCTTCGGTCTTCATGGTCGGAGCATAGTCATAGTCAAAATCATCGTAGTCGAAATCATCGGAATCGTAGTAGGTTCTTGTTCCCTCTACGCGGATTCTGGTTGCGACCGAGGAACCGTCCTCTACATCCAGCATCTCGAACCTACTGTTATCAACCTCGATGGCTCTTCCCGCAATGGTTCCGTCATGGCTGACATAGGTCTTGATGACGATCTCCTCACCCTGGAGCATCATGTCAAATGCCTCACCGTCCATCTCTTTCAGCTGAGCCAGAATTCCGGAAACAGTGCTCTGATACTGCTCATAGAATTCCTTGGGGTCGGTGCCCATCATCTCGGCAACATCCTTCAGAATGTTCTCGATCTCATCGTCGCTCTTCGCCTCAGTCAAAACTGCCTTAATGACCTTGTAGATGGTATCTCCGTCCAAGGTAATCTCAACACAGGTTACATCCTCTTTGACGCCGTTTACGTTTAAAGTCTCGGATTCTCTTTCAATGTCCTCAATCTCAGCGGTGATCGTATCGATGTACTTGGTGATCAGCGCAACGGCAACCTCTTCACTGGGAAGAAGATCCTGCAGTGCCTTGGTCATCTCCCCAGACATCTTCATAGACTCGGACAGATCACCCATCTGGATTCCGAGATAATTCTGAATGTCATCCAAGGTGACACAAATGTAAGTATCGCCCAGCATATCGGGCTCGTTCAGATAAATCTTATTGTTCTCTACGTCAACCACAGACTTCAGCTCAGCAAGCTGCTTTCCGTTCAGAGATGCCCCCATATTCAGGCTACCGGGCTCCAGTCCCTTTCTGTTGATCGCAAAGGAAAGCTCTACGCTCTCTAAGAAGCCAAGCTTCTCCTCCATACCTGCAAGCTCATACAGCTCGCGAGCGGAGTCACCGACCTCTACCTTCATGGTGCCTTCCACGGAATCCAAGGTCAACTTATTTTCTCCCACGAAGGTTCCGTAGAATTTCGAGACGGTATCCTCAATGTTGCTCTTTTCTACCTCTGCGTAGAAATCCTCTGCGGGCATAAAGTTTCTCGCCCAGAAATTGGACAGAGAATCCCAGAATACCGCAACAAGGATTGCGATTGCCACAAGAATGCCGAGGACCACCGACAGAATGACGATCTTCTTTTTCTTGGACATTTTCTTCTTTTCCTTCTTAGGCTTCTTCTCCTTTACGGGAGGCTGCTGAGGCGCTCCGTAAGGAGGCTGCTGAGGCGCTCCGTAAGGAGGCTGCTGGGGCGCTCCGTAAGGAGGCTGCTGGGGCGCTCCGTAAGGAGGTTGCTGAGGCGCTCCGTAAGGAGGCTGCTGGGGTGCGCCGTAATAGGGCTGCTGGGGTGCGCCGTAATAGGGCTGCTGGGGTGCGCCATAGGGCTGCTGACCGGGTGCCATATTAACGGGCTTTCCGCAAACAGGACAAACCTTCATCGCGTCATTAAATTGCGTTCCACAATTACTACAGATCATGATGCTTCTCCAAATAGAATTTCGGAAACAGAAAGGAGCTTCCGTTCTTGATTCCGATTATGTTTATTATATACCTATCTTTTAAATTTGTCAACACCTTTTGCCGATTTCTCATGAAATGGAAAAGGCTTCGGGCTCCTTATCTTCGTTGAATCCTTCGGAATTCGGTAGGACGCATTCCTGTTATTTTTCGGAATTGGCGCATAAAATGCACGTCGTTTCTGTACCCACTCTGCTCGGCAATCCTTGCCACCGATTCCTCCGTACTCATCAAAAGATATTTCGCGTGGGAAATTCGGCTTTCCTGGATATCCGCGCTGACGCACACGCCAAAGAAATTGGTATAAAGATGTTGAAAATAAGAACGGCTCATGGCGGCATCCTTCGCCAGCACGTCCACGCTCCAAGATCGCTCCGGGTGGCGGTAAATGGCATGTCGGATCTGCTTCAGTCGCTCATAATGTGCCTGTAGCTCACGAGGCTGATCCAATCGGCAAAGCTCCGCCAGACGATACCAGATCATCGTTCCGTACAGACCTGCCGTCTCCTCGGCATATGCCCCACCCCCATGCATCTCGTCACATATGCTTCGGATCAGTTCAGAAAGAGAACGGCAGGAGCACAACGGAATGGGACGGTTGGTTGGAATCGCCAACCGCTTCCATAGTGCGAGGTCATTTTCATTCGCTTCAAAATGGATCCAATCATTGATAAATTCTCCATGAAGCGCACCGTACCGCTGAGGGATCCCCTTCTCATAAAGGATCACGGAATCCGCCTTTGCCTCCGTTCGCCCCCCATCCAATTCAAACCACGCCCGACTTTTCAAAACCAAAAACATAAAATCCCCTGATCCCCTCGGTCGATCAATCAAAAATTCGTCAGAATGACGGTAGCCATAACCCCATTTCGTAATTTTCATTTTTCCTCCAAAAGCACAATTGATCAGTATAAAAGCACAATTGTTTCTTGAAAATTCAATCATTTTTCTCTATAATAATTGCATCATGGTTCTGTTACCATTATACCGAACAGAAATCAAGAAGTCAAGGAGAACACACATGAAAAAAGCAAAAATTTCCATCGATAAACATGGCATCGTTTCGGATGTAGACCCTCGTATTTACGGCTCATTCCTTGAGCATTTGGGACGTGCCGTTTACGAGGGCATCTATCAGCCCGGTCAGTGCACTGCCGATGAGCAGGGATTTCGACGTGATACCTTAGAGGTGATTCGGGAGTTGAATGTCCCCGTGATACGATATCCCGGCGGAAATTTTGTGTCGGGCTACCGTTGGGAGGACGGAACAGGCCCCAAGGATCAACGTCCTTCCCGCTTGGATTTGGCTTGGAGCACCGTAGAGACCAATGAATTCGGTCTGAATGAATTTATGGATTGGTGCAAAAAAGCGAACATCTCTCCCATGATGGCTATCAATCTGGGCACCCGAGGTATTGAATCCGCCATGGATATTCTGGATTACTGCAATCATCCCTCCGGAACCTATTGGAGTGACCTTCGCATCAAGCACGGCTATAAGGATCCGCACAACATCAAGCTCTGGTGTCTCGGAAATGAAATGGACGGTCCTTGGCAGATGGGTCATAAGACCGCCTACGAATACGGTCGCCTTGCCAACGAGGTCGGTGCGGTCATGAAACGATACGATCCAACCTTAGAATTGGTCGCCTGCGGCAGCTCGGGCATCCACATGAAAACGTTCGGAGAATGGGAGAGAGAGGTGCTGACCGAGTGCTACGGTGTTGCCGATTATATTTCTCTTCACATGTACTGGAGAAACGATGACAAGGATACGCCTCGATTCTTAGCCGAATCGGTGAACATGGACCGATTTATTTCCGAGGTGGTCTCCATCTGCGATTACGTCAAGAGTCGCAAGCAATCCAAAAAGCAGGTCAATCTCTCTTTTGATGAATGGAATCCCTGGTATCACAATCGCCACGCTCCCATTGAGGCATGGAGTCGTCACCCCCATCAGGAGGAGGAGCTCTATAATATGGAGGATGCCCTTTTGGTAGGCTCTGCCTTGATCACCCTCCTTCGCCACGCAGACCGTGTCAAGATCGCTTGTATGGCACAGTTGGTCAATGTCATTGCCCCCATTATGACCTCAGATAACCATGTTTGGCGTCAGACCATCTTCTATCCCTACATGCACGTTTCCACCATGGGACTCGGCAGGGTTCTGAACACGCTTGTGGACACCCCCACCTACGAATGCTCTGTCAGCGATCATGCCCCCTATCTGGATTCGGTGGTAGTGGAAAACGAGGAGGAAGAGACGCTGACCGTCTTTGCCGTGAACAAATCCGAAGAGGAATCCATGGAGCTTTCCTGCGACCTGCGTCAGTATGCCGATTATACGGTAGCCGAGCATCTTGTGTTGGAGAATTCAGACCGTTATGCGGTCAACACCGAGGAGGATCCCTTCCGCGTCGTTCCCCAAACGGGAGGAATCTCCAAGAATGACAAGGGCAATTTCACCGCGGTATTGAATCCCCTTTCGTGGAATGTCATTCGACTGAAGAAAACAAGATAAAGAAAACTCCCGCGAGCAGCAAATGCTCGCGGGATTT
>JAFVRI010000259.1 GCA_017504335.1 Clostridia bacterium | reverse complement strand
CGTCAGCGTCACGTATTTAACTCCCTTTTGGGGAGAACCGAGCTCACTGAGTACACGGCGCAAGCGTGTGCCTGCGGTTTGTTCCACAAGCGTGGCGGGAAGGGATGCGATATATTTTTTTGCGTTCAGGTAGGTCATCGTCGGGCCGCCTTTATTTTTTTGCTTGATCGGTAGGGGTCAAAAGCGGAAGGCATCAAGATCCTTTCCTTGGCAAAGGAATGCTTTTGCCGCCAAATACCGTTCTTTCTTTTCAATGGCTTCGGCAGAATCCGAACGGAAATTCTTTTTGCGTACAGCACGGAGCATGACATTTTTAGGAGTCTCCTCGGGGTCGATCAGCTCCAACGCCATAACGGTATATCCGTGTGCCTCCAGTCGGCAAAGACGCAGAGCGTCGGTAGCGGCATCGCAGAGCTTTTGACGGAGCATAGAATAGTCGGTAACGAAGGAAAGCTCAGGGCAATGGATGTTGTGGTTCAACTCGTGATGACAGCAAGGCGTAGAGAGGATCACATCGGTGTTCCATTCCGCTGCCTTTTCCAACACCAGATCGGTAGCAATGTCGCAGGCATGGAGAGAAATCACCAGGGAGGGAAGAACCTCAGGAGTATACTCCCGAATGTTGCCGCAGAGGAATTCAAGACCGTTGAAGCCAAGCGCCTTGGCGGTTTTGTTGCAATGCTCGATCACATCGGGCTTCAGGTCCACACCGGTCATGGATACACGGTATCCCTTTACGTTGGCAAAGTAGTGATAGACCGCAAAGGATAAGTAGCTCTTTCCGCAGCAAAGATCACAGATCCGAAGCTCGCCCTTCGGCAATTTGTCCTCCACATCACGGATCAGCTCCAAGAAGCGGTTGATCTGTCGGAATTTGGATTGCTTGCGATCTCGCACACGACCCTTCTCATCCGATACGTCAAGATAGCGTAAAAAGGGCTCACTTCCATCCAGAATATACTGCTTTTCACGATTGTTGGAAATGGGAGCAATCTGCTCACCGCTACCGGACGAAAGCTTACGGCGGAGCTTGTCGGCACCAAGGAGTGTTGCCTTGCCGGAGGATGAGGTGCGAAGCTCGCACTCTCCCTCGGAGGTGATCAGATTGATCTGACCGTACCCCTCGGCAAAGGAGCAGAGCGCATCCTTGTCATCCGTGTGGAAATTTTTATGGGTGACCTTATTGTCCTTGTGAAATCGTTCGATCTGCAAAAAGAGGGAATCTCCGTTGCCCCGAAGAGTCAGAACCGACTTAAAAAGCGTCTTGTCGGCAGGCTTGGAATAAACCGCTTTTTTGAGTAGTCTTTTGCTTGCGGCAAGGAGGATCAGCTCTGTGATCGCTTCTGTATGATTCAACGCGTTGCTCATGAATTATTTGTTTTCCTCGTTCTTTTCCTCGGGAGCTTTTACGCTCTTCTTGAAGGAGAATTTGCTCTCCTTGCCCTTGAGAAGGCGACCGATATTTTCGCGGTGCTTGAATACGACCAAAACCGTCATTAAAAGAACAAAGGGAATTTCGGGTGTGGGCTGACCAAAGAGCAGATTGATGCGGTGCAGAACCAGAGGGTAGAGCAGCATACACATGATCGAGCCGAGAGAGATGTATTTCGTAAAGAGAACAATGATAACAAACAAAGCAAAGAGGATGAGGAACACAAAGGGGTTGCACATGAGAATCGTGATCGCGGCTGTTACCACACCCTTGCCGCCCTTAAAGCGGTAGAAGATGGGGAACATATGTCCGACGATGCAGAACAGTCCCGCAATGTATGCGCCCATAAGACCGAATACGGCATAGCCGACCAGGCAGGAAACGACTGCCTTCAGGGCATCGCCCACCAGCGTCAGTGCGGCGGCGGATTTTCCGTAGGTGCGCATCATGTTGGTCATACCCGCATTCTTGCTTCCGTGAGAACGGATATCCTCCTTGTAGCGGCGACCTGAAATGATAATGGCAAAATTCAGGCTTCCCAGCAGATAGGCAATTACCGCGACAGCGAAAATCGATCCAAAATAAATAAGCGCGTAAAGCGGCTTTGTAAGGGTAGCCTCGTTTTCTACGAGTGCCTTATATACGAAGCCGGATGTGAAAAAGGTATGAAAAAACTGACCCATAATGTTCTCCTATACTATCAAAAATTTATTGAATACACATCATTATATCATTTTTTGAAGAAAAAATCAATAGCTTTCAAAAAACTCTGCTTGCGTACAGCAAGATAAGAAAAAAGCATTGATTTTCTGACCGTTTCATGATATAATCAAGAAGACAGAAAATATGAATCCGAAAGGAAATAACAATGATGAGAGCAATTTGGTTTTAGGGAAAAAGACATGAGATCAACTGCCACGGCGCATTTTTGCTTCGCGCAAAGAATCTGGGAGATGACGCGATGCTTCGCATTGCGGCAGGCGATATTTACCGCATTCACGTCAATGGGGAATTTGCTCATTGGGGACCCGCGAAAACGGCAAACGGTCGCTCTCCCGTGGATGAGATCGCCCTTGGAGCATATATGAAAAACGGGGAAGCGATTATCGCCGTGGAGATCACGGGCTATGCCATTGATGTGCTTGGAACCTGCAACGACGAGGCATTCTTCTCGGCAGAGGTGGTAGAAGGAGACAAGGTCCTTTACTCCACCTACGATTTTGAAGCTTACCTTTTGAATGATACGATCCGCAAGGTCTCCCGCTATAGCTGGCAGAGGCATTTTGTGGAGTGCTACCAAATGAAAAAGGATCGCTGTTCCTTCTATCTGGGCGATACCGAAGGACGGATCCCGTCCGAGATCATTGACGTGAAGGGAAACAACCGCATCGAGCGTGTGGTTCGCTATCCCTCCTTCGATACGGTATGGAGTGACAAGCCCTTTGAGGTGGGAAGCATTTCTCATGCTCCCGTGAAAGAGCCGTATCGTTATATCTACATGACCGACCATCAGGACAACGGATTCCCCACGGAAGAGATCGTTCCTCTGGCAGAGGAATTTCAGGCAATGGTGTTCGCAAAGAACAATTGTGTGGATGCCCTTGACGGCTACCGTATGTATGACCTTGGCAGAGATCTGGCGGGCTTTATCCGTCTGGAGCTGACAGTCAAGAAGGCGGCAAAGCTGTATGTGATCTGGGATGAAGTGGTTCAGGAGAACGGAAGGATCGATCCCATCCGCATGCACATGACCAGCATCAGTCGCTATGAGCTGGCAGAGGGCGACTACTCCTTGGAGAGCATGGAGCCCTACACGCTGAAATACATTCAGACTATGGTAGAAGAGGGTGAGGTGGAAATTCACCGCGTGGGTGTTCGCACCTATGAAAATCCCGATGCGGGACGGTTGCGGTTTGCTTGTGCGGACAAAAAGTACGAGATCATGATGGAGGCGGCACGGAATACCTTTGCGCAGAATGCTCCCGACATCTTTATGGACTGTCCTTCCCGTGAGCGTGCCGGATGGCTTTGTGACTCCTATTTTACCGGTCAATCCGAATATCTCTTTACGGGTGTTTCCCGTGTGGAGAAGCACTTCCTGGATAACTATGCTCATTGTCCCGAGATCCCTTATATGCCTGAGGGCATGATCCCCATGTGCTATCCAGGAGAATTTATGATCTCCAAGAAGCATCCCTTCATTGCCAACTGGGCTCTTTGGTACCTCCTGGAATTGGAAATGTACCTGACTCGCACCCATGACGAGGTGATCCGCGAGGATTCCCGCAAAAAGGTGGATGGACTTCTTCGTTTCTTCGAGAGATGCGAAAATGAGATGGGCTTGCTTGAAAACGTGCCCGGATGGGTTTTTGTGGAATGGAGCATGGCGAACGATCCCGAATTTGTAAAGGGAATCAATTTCCCAAGCTCTATGCTGTATAGCGGCGCATTGCGTGCCATTGCCAAGGCGTATGACCGTCCCGAGCTTGCAAGGAAGGCAGACCGAATCGTCGAGACCGTTCGCTCCATGGCAAAGCTTCCGAGCGGATTCTGGTGCGATAATGCGGTGCGTGATAAAAACGGAACGCCCACATTGACGGGCAATACCAGTGAGACCTGCCAGTATTACGCCTTCTATTTCGGAATCGCTACCCCCGAGAGAGACGGGGATTTGCTTCATGTTCTCTTAAATGAATTCGGTGCGGACCGTGCGCAGGAGAACTGCTATCCCACCGTACATAAGTCCAATGCCTTTATCGGAAATATTCTTCGTATGGCATATCTGTCCGAAAACGGATTTTCCGAGGCGGCACTTTCTCAAGTAGTGGATTACTATCTCTATATGGCAGAGCGTACCTCGACTCTTTGGGAATACAACACGCCTCATAAGAGCTGCAACCACGGCTTTGCTTCCTTTATTGCCACTGTCATCCTTCGCAGCATTTGCGGTTATGATGGATGCACCGACAAAACCGTTCGCATCTGCGAGAAATTTGACGGCATGGATTGCTACGCGAAGCTTCCTGTGGATGACGAATCCTTTGTGACGATTACCGTCAAGGACGGTGTGCGCAAGGTAGAGACTCCCGAGGGATATAAGGTAAAGACGGTATAAGAGGTTTTTTATGAAAGATCAAGCAATCAAAAAATTGACGGAAGCACTTGATTCCGTCGATTTGACAGAATACAGATCCATTCCGTTTTGGAGCTGGAACAACGAGCTTTCCGAGGACGAGCTTTGCCGACAGATCGAGGATATGAAGGAGGCGGGCATCGGCGGATTTATCATGCACGCCCGAACGGGACTCAAGACCGAATATTTGGGTGAAAAATGGTTTTCCTGC
Organism: Clostridia bacterium; assembly: GCA_017504335.1. GTDB lineage: Bacteria > Bacillota > Clostridia > Oscillospirales > CAG-272 > HGM12713. The sequence continues at coordinate 7,936 of JAFVRI010000259.1, read as the reverse complement.
ATTGAGGCATGCTTGAAGAAGGCGAGAGATCTGCATATGAGAGCATGGGTCTATGACGAAAACGGATGGCCCAGCGGATTCGTGGGCGGCAAGCTTCTTGAGGATGAATCCATGCGTGCCAGATTTCTGACCTATGAGGTAAAGGACTTTTACGATGAAGCGGCATTTGCCGTGTATGAAAGAAAAGAGAACGGCTTTGTCCGTCTTTCCGCTCCCAAGGAAGGGATGACGGAGTACCATTGCGTGTATCTCAAGGTCAGCCCCGCCAATACCGATATTCTCGATCCCCGTGTGGTGGATGCTTTTATCAAGGAAACTCATGAGGAATATTACCGTCGGTTTCCCGAAAGCTTCGGAAGAGAGCTTTGCGGTTTCTTCACCGACGAGCCGCAGTATTACCGTTGGGCGACCCCCTATACTCCTGTTGCCGCGCCCATCTATTTGGAACGCTACGGAGAGGATATCCGAGAGGGACTCATCTATCTCTTTACCCATGACAAGGTTGGATTTCCTTTTCGGCAACGCTATTTCAAACTCCTCAACGAGCTATATACAAACAATTTTTACAAGAGACTTTATGATTGGTGTACCGATCACAACTGTATGCTGACCGGGCATTCCATCGAGGAAAAGAGTCTCTCCTCGCAGATGTGGGGCGGTGCGGGAGTGATGCCCTCGTATGAATATGAGCATATTCCCGCCATCGACTGTCTGGGTAGGGAATGTCAGAGCGAGCTTCCTCCCAAACAGGTGGGAAGCGTGGTATCTCAGCTTGGCGGTAAACAAATTCTCACCGAGACCTTCGCTTGCTGTGGATTTGACGTTACGCCCAAGGAATTAAAGAGCGTTGCCGAATTCCAGTATTTCAACGGGGTCAATCTGATGTGTCAGCATCTTTACCCCTATTCCTTCTCCAATCAGGCAAAGTATGACTATCCCCCCGTGTTCTCCAAGCATGGAAACTGGTTCGAGGGATTTCGGGTGTTCAACGATTATTTCACCCGTCTCGGATTCCTTGTTGCCAATACAGAAGAGGTAGCGGACGTACTGATCGTTCACCCGATGCGGGATGTTTATTTGGATTACGTTCATGCCGAAGGAATCGAGAGCTGTGCGCATATTGACCAAGACTTCTCGGATCTCCTTATGGAGCTTCGCCGTCGGGGCATTTGCTTCCAGTTGGCGGACGAGAGCATCCTTGCCCGTTACGGTAAAAACGAAAAGGGAGCTTTGCGGATCGGAAAGCGGTCCTATAACAAAGTCATTCTTCCCAAAATGCGAAGTATCTCCAAGGAAACCCTTGAGCTCTTGAAAGGCTTTGACGGTTTTCTCTGTGTGACGGATCGTCCTTCTATGATAGATGGCGAACCTGCCGAAGTATCCATCCTTGGCAATATCTCTTTGGATGAAATTCAAACCGAAGCGTACGTTTCCTTCGGTTCGGACGGTCATTGCGGTATCACCGCACGAACGGGCGAGATCGGAGAGTATCTCTTTATCAAGAATTATTCCCGTACCGAATGCGGGAAGGTATGGATGAAGGGCGTTGCCGAGCGGTATTCCCGTTTGGATCTTGAGACGATGACCACCTCTCCCATTGCCAATGTAATGACATTGGAGCCTTGCGGAGGCATCGTATTGATCCGTGACGAGGATGCAAAGGAAGTGGTCACGGGCGAGCAGAGATGCGACATAACAAAGGATTTTGCGGTTGACTCCATCACGGAAAATTCCCTGACGTTAGATTACGCATCCGTAAGCTTCGACGGCACCCATTACGAATCCGAAGCTCCCATTCCCGCAATCTTTGAGGATCTGCTCCGAAAGGATTATAAGGGAACGCTCTTCGTGAAATATACCTTCCGTACCGAAGCCATCCTTCCGATCTATGCTTGGATCGAATGTGAAAATTATACCTCGGTTACCTTGAACGGAATTCCCGTTGCACTCAATGAAAGCGGATTTGACGTCAATCTTGCCCGCGTGGATTTGAAAGAAGCCATGAAAATCGGAGAAAATGAGTTGATCCTCTCGATGAACTATTGGCAGCATGACGGCGTGCATTTCGCACTCTTTGATCCCATGGCGACAGAGAGCTTGCGAAACTGTCTCTATTACGATACCTACATCGGATCGGTCTATCTCTTCGGAGACTTCGTTGTCTCAAAGGATCGGATCATCCGTCAAAGAGAGGGACTTCCTTCACTTTCTTCCGATCTCTACCGTCAGGGTTATCCGTTTTTCAAGGGCGAGCTGACGGTGAAGGGAACCTATTGCTATGACGGCAAGGGTAGAAGAATGCTTTCTCTGGAAAAGGGACGATTTCTTGTGGCGGAGCTTGTCGTAAACGGTGTTTCCGTGCCTATGGTCATGGATCGGAAGAAGGAGATCACCGAGCAGCTTCGAGCGGGTGAAAACCACATCAAGATCCGTTTGCGTTCGAGTCTTCGCAATCTGTTTGGTCCTCACCATTGGAAGGCGGACGTGGATCCGATCTATACCTCTCCCCGCCAATTCAGCATGAGAGGAACGTGGAAGGACGGACAGTCCGACGCTTATACCCATGAATACCATTTCGTCCCCTTCGGTATCGACGCCGTGGAGATGATTGAAATTCAAGAATAATTAAAAAATCCTTCGGATCATTCCGAAGGATTTTTTATCAACCGTGAAAGGTTTTGCGGAGCTTTTTCAAAAGCGACCCGCATTCCTCACATTCTTTCAATCAATCGTTCCTCCACCCAATACGGTATCACCATCATAAAGCACCACCGACTGTCCGGGGGTGATGGCACGTTGAGGTGTGTCGAAGAGCAGGTGAATCCGTCCGTCTTCTAAACGGGTCACGGTAGCGGGAGCAGGGGCGTGTCGATAGCGGATCTTCGCTTCCACACGGGAGGGAAGAAGGGAATCCTCCACCAAAAGATTGACGCAGGAGGCAGTCAATTCCTTTCCGTAAAGCTCGGCATCCGAACAAAGGGTGACCGTGTTGTCCGCGGTATTTTTTCGGTAAACAAAGGCGGGGGCGCCCAGTGCAATGCCAAGCCCCTTTCGCTGACCGATAGTATAGTGGATCATGCCCTGATGCTCACCGAGGATCTTTCCGTCGGGGGAGATAAAATTCCCCTTGGGAAAGGAAAGATCGGAATGAGCATCGATGAAACGAGCGTAATCTCCGTCCGGAACAAAGCAGATGTCCTGGCTGTCCGATCGGCTTGCGGCGGGAAGCCCCTTTTCCGCGGCAATGGCACGGATCTCCGGCTTTGTGTAATCTCCCAAAGGGAATCGGATGCGGGAAAGCAGATCCCTGGAAATGCCCCATAGGAAATAGGATTGATCCTTGGCGGTATCTTTGGCACGCTTCAAGCGGTAAGTGCCATCTGTCTCCTGTTCGATTCTTGCATAGTGTCCGGTGACCAACAGTCCGCCCCCCCATTGATCGATGAGATCAAACAGCTTGCCGAATTTTAAGCAACGGTTGCATTCCACGCAAGGATTGGGCGTCAATCCCTTGGCGTAATCATCCATAAAACGGTCAAGTACCTTTTTTTGAAAGGTCTCGCCCAATGACACAGAGCGATGAGGAAGATTCAGAATACGGCAAACGGTTGCCGCATCCGTGCGGTTCTGATCGGGTTCGGGATGCTCCGTGTCAGATAACGTCTCGCCGTCCGACCAAAGACGCATGGTCACGCCTTCCGCATCCAAACCGTCTCGGATCGAAAGATAGGCGGCAACGGCGCTGTCCACACCGCCACTCATGGCGATCCATTTCTTTTTCTCGTTTCTTTCCATCATGGGCTACTCCCAGCTGCGGCTTGTCAAATTGCCGTCTTCACGAAGTCCGTCAAAATCCCAACCGCGAAGGATCTCGTACACCGCAATGGCGACCGAATTGGAAAGGTTAAGGGATCGGAGCGTGTCACGCATGGGAATCCGAACACAAAAATCCTTATGCTCATAGAGAAGCTCCTCGGGAAGACCGCGTGTCTCCTTGCCAAACATGATATAGACACCATCGGGATAGGGAGTAATATCGGTGTATGCCTTCGGTGCTTTGGTGGTGAAATAATAGGTCTTTCCTACCGAATCGGGACGCTTCTCAAGAAAGTCGGCAAGGTTGTCGTAATAGGTAATATCCAGCTTGTCCCAGTAGTCAAGCCCTGCACGCTTGAGCTTTTTGTCATCAATGGTAAAGCCCATGGGGCGGATGATATGGAGGGAAGCCCCCGTTGCCGCACAGGTACGGGCGATGTTGCCCGTGTTCTGAGGGATCTCGGGCTCATGAAGAACAATGTTGATCTTTTTCATGGTTTTTCCTGTCTTTTTGTGAAAATTCTTTAGCTATATTATAGTACGTTTACACGGGGTTTGCAAGGGGGTATCAAAAAATTTACAAGTCATTTACAGCAGGATCGAGGAAACCTCTTGAAAAAAAGAGAAAAAGGGTGTATAATAAAATGAATATTTATTTTTTGGAGGACTTTATGGGACTGATCAAGAAAATGTTCGGCACATATAGCGATCGACAACTGAAAAAGCTGGAAAAATACGTGGATTATATAGAATCGCTGGCACCCAAGTATGCAGCCATGACCAACGAGGAGCTGTCGGGAACAACGGCACTTCTCAAAGAAAGATTGGCAAACGGGGAAACGCTGGACGATATCATGGCGGATGCCTTTGCTGCCATTCGTGAGGCGGATGACCGCATTCTCGGAAAGCGTCCTTTCCGTGTACAGATCATTGGCGGTATTATACTGCATCAAGGTCGTATCGCGGAAATGAAAACGGGTGAAGGTAAGACCTTGGTGGCAACCATGCCCGCATACCTGAACGCGCTGGAAGGAAAGGGCGTTCATGTTGTTACAGTCAACGACTATCTGGCACGCCGTGACAGCGAGGAAATGGGACGTGTATATGAATTTATGGGCCTTACTACGGGCCTTGTGGTTCACGGACTGACCCCCGAGGAAAAGAAGCGCTCCTATCAGGCGGATATTACTTACGGTACCAACAACGAGTTTGGTTTTGACTATCTGCGTGATAACATGGTGGTGTATCAGGAGAGAATGGTTCAAAGAGGACATCACTTTGTGATTGTGGACGAGGTAGACTCGATCCTCATTGATGAGGCAAGAACCCCCTTGATTATTTCGGGCGCTGGTCAAAAATCCACGGATCTTTACGACCGTACCGATGCGTTGGCTCGAAGGATGAAAAAATTCGTCATCAAGGAAATGGACAGCAAGGAAAGCTATGAGGATCTGGATGCCGACTATATCGTAGACGAAAAGGCGAACAATGCCATTCTGACTCCCGCAGGTGCAAAAAAAGCAGAAGAGTTTTTCGGAATCGAGAATCTTTCCGATGTTGCCAATGCAGAGCTTGCGCACCATATCAATCAGGCAATTCGCGCGCACGGTGTCATGAAGCGTGATGTGGATTACGTGGTGAATGAGCAGGGCGTTATGATCGTTGATTCCTTTACCGGACGCTTGATGCCCGGCAGAAGATATTCCAATGGCTTGCATCAGGCAATCGAGGCTAAGGAGGGCGTGAAGGTCGAGAAGGAAAACAAGACGCTTGCGACCATCACCTTCCAGAATTATTTCAGAATGTACCGTAAGCTGTCGGGTATGACGGGTACGGCTCTGACCGAGGAGATGGAATTCCGTGAAATCTATTCTCTGGATGTGGTGGAGATTCCTACCAATAAGCCCATGATCCGTAAGGATCACCCCGACTGTGTATACAAAAACGTGGAGGCAAAATACAATGCCGTGATCGAGCAGATCATTGCCTGCCATGAAAAGGGACAGCCTGTTCTGGTCGGTACGGTATCCATCGATAAATCCGAGGAGCTGTCCAGAAGATTGAAGCGCAGAGGCATTCAGCATACGGTACTGAATGCAAAATATCATGACCGAGAGGCAGAGATTGTAGCGCAGGCAGGTAAGAGTGGAGCCGTGACCATTTCCACCAACATGGCAGGACGCGGAACCGATATCATGCTGGGTGGCAACCCCGAATTCCTTGCAAAGAAGGAAATGCGGAAGATGGAGATCGACGAGGATCTCATTGCCATGGCAACGGGAACGGCGGAGATTGACAACGAGGAAGTGAAGAACGCACGGCGCGTATTCTCGGAGCTGTATGAAAAATTCAAGGCAGAAATTCAGCCAGAGGCAGACCGTGTTCGTCAAGCGGGCGGACTCTTTATTCTCGGTACCGAGCGACACGAAAGCCGACGGATTGACAACCAGCTGCGCGGACGCTCGGGACGTCAGGGGGATCCCGGTGAATCCAGATTTTATCTGTCCCTTGAGGACGATCTGATGCGTCTGTTCGGGTCGGATCATATGATCGGACTTGTGGAGCGTCTTGGACTTCCCGACGATATGCCCATCGATGCCAAGATTTTGTCGGGACGAATTGAGGGTGCGCAAAAGCGAATTGAGGATCAGAACTTTAAGAGAAGAAAGTACGTGCTGACCTATGACGATGTGATGAATCAGCAAAGAAATCTGATCTACAAGCAGAGAAACGACGTGCTGCGTGGAGAGGATATCAGCGGAACCATCCTGAAGATGATCCACGGAACCGTGGAGGATCACGTTGGACTCTATCTGCAAGGAGATGAGCCGTCCCATTGGGATCTGGCGGGACTCCGCGAGGCATACAAGGGAATGCTGACCAATTCCGATGACTTCCGTTATGAGGGAGCGGAGCTTCACAATCTCAAGCGTGAGGATGTCACCGCGCTTCTGATCGACAGAGCCGATGCGCTTTACCGTGAAAAGGAAACACTGGTCGGAGTGGATCGCTTCCGTGAAATGGAGCGAGCGGTTCTTTTGCAGAACGTAGATCGAAGCTGGATGGAGCATATCGATGCTATGGAGGATCTGAAGGACAGCATTCGTCTGCAGTCCTATGCCCAGCGAGATCCTGTCAACGAGTACAGGTTGCAGGGTGCGGATATGTTTGACGTCATGGTAGGAGAGATCCGCGACCGTACGGCAAGAATGATTCTTTCGGTAACGGTAGAGACACCGGACGTCAAGCGCGTACAGCTCGCAAAGCCCCTGACGGAGGGCTTTGAGGGAGAAGGCGGAAAGAAGCCGAAGAAAATTTCCGTCGTAAAAAAAGCCGAGGCGAATGTGGGACGAAACGATCTTTGCCCTTGCGGCTCGGGTAAAAAATACAAGAAGTGCTGCGGAGCACCCGGAAATAATTAAAGGGGAAGCTTTGCGGGAAAGCAGGTAAAACATGGGCTTTGGATGGCTCCTTTGCGGATATTTTATTTCCACCTTTATGACCTTTCACGGGGCGGGAAATTTTGTTCGCTTGTTGGGATACGGAATCATCATAGTTTCGGCGAAAAAGCTGCGCCGTTATCACGACAGCTTTACGTTTATGGAAATCGGAGCGATTTTGATGCTTTGTGTAGCGGGGATTCTTGCCGCTTCCGATGTGACCGGATTCCTTTATGACAATCTGATTCTTGATACGAAAATTGTATCCGACGGTATGCGGGACGCGATTGGCTATATGGAGCAGATCGTCTCCCTGATCTTCCAAAGCACCATGTTGTTTGCCATTCGTTCCATTGCCAAAGAAACCGAGGTCAAAAAGGTTTCGGACGGAGCGATTCGAAACTTTGTGTTCCTCTGTATGTACTATTTTGCATATGCCATCAATCTGTTGGTATCCACCGAGGATCAAAAGATTCTGGTCGCTATGGCAGGCGCGGTCTGGATTCTTTATTTCGCGTGTATCCTGCTCAATCATTGGTTGATCTTTTCTGCCTATGCGCAGATCTGCGACGAGGAGGATTTGGACTTGGCGCAAAAGCCCTCTCGCTTTGCCTTTGTCAATCGGTTCCGTGAAAAGACCGAGGAGAAGAATCAACGGGCAAGAGCGGAGTACGAGGCAT
>JAFVRI010000258.1 GCA_017504335.1 Clostridia bacterium | reverse complement strand
GACTCCATGGAGCCGCGCATGACAACCGGGGACGTGGTGATCGTACGTTCTCAGCCAACCGCCGAGACCGGGGATATTGCAATCATCCTGGTCGGTGACAACGACGCAACCTGTAAAAAAATAAAAATGACCCCCGAAGGGATCATGCTTATCTCTCTCAATCCTGCATACGAACCTATGTTTTACAACAACAAAGAAATCGAACAACTACCAATCCGTATCATCGGAAAGGTCATTGAATTAAGAGCTAAATTCTAAAAAGGAGCAAGAAAATGAAAAAAATTATAATCTCTTTAGTCGCTACTATCCTTTTACTCTTCACTTTGTCGAGCTGCAAAAAACAAGAAACATCTAATCCCCAAAATGATGAATCGGATAATACTGTAAAAAGCATTGAAAGTGCTTACATCGATGACCTTGGTAATTTAATAATAAAATATACCTCCAACGAAACAGAAAATCTTGGAAAAGTTGCATGTGATAATGTTTGGAGAGAAAGAAATGACACCGTATATTTAACCGGCGATCTGACTGCGTACAACGAAGATCCGATAGAAAGTCCAAACTATTCAAAAACGTATCTGATAAAATTCAAAACAGCAGTAAAAAGAACAGGAACAAACGGTACTTGGAATAGAATCATAGTTAATAATAAAACCTACTACATAGATGCAAACTATACAACTACCAACAAAGCAGAAATAATATTCGACTATTCTCAAAACAAAAAAGTATATACAACTGAAAACACAAAATTATATAATTTTCCTAACGAAGAGAACCTATCCCCCCGTTCGTTAGATAAAAATTTAGAAATAACACAATTAGCCATAAACGAAACAAATACTTGGATTGAAGTAAAATACGAAAATCATATTTACTATTGCAAACCTGATACCGTGAAAGACAATAGAACAACAGAGATTCCTACTGTTGTAAATTAAGAAAATTTGCAACAAAAAAAGGAAGGATGAATCCATGGCAACGAAAGTCAGCGAAGGACGGTACAAGTCATCCGTCTACCTTGGCAAGGACCCGAACGGAAAACGAAAACAAAAAGTGTTTTACGCACCAACCGCCGATAAGGCGGACTTCCTTGCCCTGGAATATAAATTAAAAAAACGTCAGGAAGAGGATCCGTTACGTATCACCTTAGAAGAAGCAATGAGACAATACATTGCCGCTAAGGACGCGATCCTATCCCCGACGACCATACAAGGATATCGGATTTGTCTCAATAACCGTTTCAAAGGACTCATGCAAACCAAGCTCTGCGAGATTGATTCAAAAACACTTCAAGCGGCAATAAACCAAGAAGCCAAGACAATCAGCGAACGAGGAAAACCAATATCCGCAAAAACAATCAGCAACGCAAGCAGCTTAGTCATCACTGTAATTAATTATTTTTATCCGGAAAAAAGAATCAAAGTAACATTGCCTAAAAAGCAACACATTGAATACCAAACGCCGAACGGAGAACAACTCCGACAGATCTTCGAAGCCACAAAAGGAACATCCGTCGAGATTCCCGTCCTTCTTGCCGCTTGGCTTTCCCTCCGAGCCTCGGAGATCTGCGGTCTCAAATGGTCAGATATCCATGACGACTATATTGAAATCAACGAAGCAAAAGTATCGGCAAATAATATTCAATACTCTAAACAACCAAAAACCGAAACAAGCAATCGAAAAATACCGCTTCCACCATATATCAAGCACGTACTTAATCAACAAGAAAAAAATGGAGAATACGTCACAAAAATGACCGGACACGGCATTTACAAGCGATTCGTACAAATACTAAATGCCAAGGGGTTGCCACACTGTCGTTTCCATGATTTAAGACACGCAAACGCATCCATTATGCTCCAGATCGGAATCCCCGATAAGTATGCGCAAAAGCGCGGTGGATGGGCAACAAACCACATATTGAAGACCGTCTATCAACAAACCTTTTCGGACGAAGAAATCCGAGTAGCAAACAAGATAGACGCATATTTTGACGATCTCATTCATACCAAAATTCATACCAGTGAATCCGAGACTATTGAAAATAAAGAAAAAAACAAATCAACGTAACGGGTTCGAATCCCCTATGCTCCACCAACAAAAAAGGGACTTTTGTCTACCAGACAAAAGTCCCTTTTTTGAATGATGTTTGCCTGCGGCAAATGATGACGGCTACGCCTAATGATGTTCGCTTCGCGAATGATGTGTGCCTTGCGGCACATTGGGGCAAACATCGCATCATTGCGGCACAAAGTGGCGCAACATCATATTTGCGAAGTAAATGCATCATATCGCCGTAAGGCGATGCATCATTTGAAGATATACACGCCTTCGGCGTGATTGAGATGCGAGTTATGCTGATCGCCTCTTGTAAAACCGCAAAGGAGAATGTCAAATGAAAAAGAGAAACAAAAACCAAAAGATGGGGTTGTTGTCCTTATTTCTTCAATTCCTCACAGTTCTTTTTATGGGCTTTTCTATTTGTAGCGTTTTGGGTATTGTTATCCGCTGTATATTCAACGGATTCGATGATTTCTTGCTTAAAATCATTGATCTGCCATATTTACTTTACTTACTTTTTTCGTTGATCATATCGTTCATTCTACTTTTCATAATACGCCAAAAAGCAAAATAGTGCAGATTTTTATATTTACGCACCGTTTGTGCGTTTCTTCGCAACAAAAAACACACCTTTGTTTACCACAAAGGTGTGTTTTTTATTATTGCTTTCGATGGTCCGCGCAGGTGCAGATTCCGAACCATTCCTCTCCCCGCGTAAAATGCTTGCATTCGGCGCAGGTGCTGTCCACACCCCGTTTGGATGTTGACGAAAACTGCTCGCAGGCATCCTGCATCATGGTAACGAATCGCTCCCCTTCATCGGTATAGATCGGATGGGCAAGAAAATCGGGGTAGATGATATCGGGAGCTCCCGAGCGGTCGATCTCCGAATAGTATCCGTACCTCAGCTCGAAGGTCTTACCAAAGGTCGTTACCACCTTGTAAACTTCTCCTTCACGGGGATCGTGATCCGATCCCCGTGAAGTTCCCTCTAACCATTTATTGAACATCGTTGTCTCCTATCCTTTTCCGCTGATGGATCTTATTTCTTAAAGACCGCGATCAGATCCGAAAGCTTCTTTTTCTTGATCACGAACCAGAAGATGGAGAATCCGCCAAGTCCGAGAACAGCTCCGCCACCCACGGCAATTCCCGCAATGGCTCCGCCGGAAAGTCCACCACCCGATTCCGAGGGATTCTCGGGCAGAGACGACTCGGTATCGCTCTCACCGCCGCCACTGACTTCCGAATCCGTGTCGGCTGTCGAATCGCTATCAATTGCCGAATCGCTATCAATTGCTGAATCGCTGTCAACTGTCGAATCGCTATCGGAGGAGCCGGGAGGCAACAGCTCGCCGTATTCCGCACCGCAACGTGCGCAAACCGCCAATTTCGTCTCGGTTGCCGTTCCACCCAGATGCTCGTCGCACTCGGCGCTCAGAGTCACCGTCATGTCACGGAAGCCGTAGGCAAATAAATTGAAGAAATAGGTCTTGCCCGCTTTCATTTCCATAGTCAGCGTACACTCGGTTCCTTCCTCATTCTCATTTCCCGTTTCAAGAAGCTTTCCTTCGGAATCGTACGCATAGATTTTCGATCTGTATTTACCGGCCGATTTTATGGTATAAACTCCGTCTGCGGCAGGGGTAAATTGACCGTTTTTCAATTCGTCATACCACACGAAGGTCATCTCCGTGGTTTTACCTGGAACCAATACATAGCTCTTATACAGCCAGACCGTCATACCAACGACACCGCTGTATTCCTCCATACCGATCACGACGATGGGGTAAGCCCCCGGCTTCTCGAAGGGAACGGCAGGCATTTCCACCCGATAATCCACACCCTCAACAAGCGTCTTTCCGGTGTTGGGATCGGTCACACTCAAGGTAGGCATATAACTCTTGCCCGTATAAACCACCTCGGTTTCCAGAGTGATCCAATCTCTTTCGATCAGTAGGGATTCGCTTTCCTCGAAATCAAGCGAAACGCTTCGAAGAGCCTCTTCATTTGCCATCAACGAATAATAGCCCTCTATCGCAGGCACGGTCTCATATCCGTCTAATGCGGACAAAAGCGTCACGCTCTCTCCCGCCAGAATGGCATATACCCAAGGATCCTCCGGCGTACGGATGATCAACCGACCGCCATCCAGCGTTATATCCTTCTCGGCAAGAATTCCGCTTTCGCCATCGATGATCACGGTTCCGCCGAGCATACTGACATTCGCAAACGAACAGATACCCGATGCGTTCTCAGAGTATACATACACCAATCCGCCGTGGATCTTCACGTCATCATAAAAGGTGAAAATACCGTCGGATTCCGCACGGATCACAAGGATCACACCGTCTTCGATATTGACATCCTCATTGCACTGGATTCCATCGTCTTCCGCTTCGATACAAATGTAGCCGCCCCACAGATAGATATCGTCATAGCAATTGATCCCGTTGTCGGTTGCAAGGATGGTCAGCTCTCCGCCTTCCACTGTCAGATCCTCGCCCGCGATGATGCCGTTTTCGTTGCCGTAGGCTTCGATCAAAAGGCTTCCCTCTCCTCGGATCGTCAGATCGTTTTCCGTATAAATACCTTCACCGCCTGTGGCGCAAATTCGATTGCTGCCAACGAGGACAATTTCCAGATCTTCCACAGCGTAAATTGCGGATTCACCGTACATAAAATCGACATTCCCTTGGTGTATCAACTCAAAATCCTTCAGCGTCAGAACACCGTCCTTGAAATATGCGTATCCGCCTTGCACGGGAAGGGTTTCGGTAATTGTTCCGTTCTCGTCAAGATATTCGCCGTCCGCTAAGACCTTGCCGCCAATGGCTACTCCGTTCAGCTTCACGTAACCGCACTCGCAACGGAAGTTTTCGTCAAAAATATGCGTCACAATGTCCGGATCGGCATACCCACAAACCGAGCATATCTTCTCATGGAAATCTGCTCCGTAGAAATAGCCGTTGGTGTCATGTACGTGTTCTTCCGCTCCGCAAATACAGAGCCCGTTTTCATCAAACCGATGATCATAACTCTCAAAACAGGAACAGATCGCGCAGTAGCCCCAATGACCATCGCCATCCTTGCTCCATTGTTTTACGATGTGCGTATGCTCCGCATAACCGCAATCGCACTTGCCGTCGGTATCGAATTCGTGTGCCTCTTCGATATCAAGAAAGCAGATCTCACACCAACCCCAGTGGGTTTGCATGCCGTAAGAGCCATCCCGCAGGATATGCTCGTGTGCCGTGTAAGGGCAAACACATTTGCCATCGGCACCGTGATCGTGTTCTTCCCGGATTTCAAAGCCGCAGACCTTGCAGATTCCGTAATGGTAGTCTACGGTATATCCCCACCGATCGACCTCGTGATCGTGCAGGGTGTAACCGCAGACGCACTTGCCGTCCGGATCAAACACATGTTCCTCCTCGGGAAGCTGTTTGCCGCAGACGCAAGTGCCCATATGAGTCGCCACTTTATATTGCCACTCTGACGCCTCATGATCATGCAGAAAATACCCGCAGATACAGTTTCCGTCGTCATCGTACTCGTGGCTCACCTCGAAATAGATCGTACAAATTGAACAGTTACCGTAATGATAATCATCCTCGTACTTCCAAGAGATCTCATGGTCGTGCAGATAGTAGCCGCAGACGCACTTGCCGTCCGCTCCGTAGCTATGGGGGGCTTCCATATAAATATCGCAAAGATCGCAACGGTCCCAATGATCTTCCTCGTCGCGGCTTCCCCAGTTCTCTACGATATGCTCATGCTCAAAGTAGCCACACACACATTTGCCGTCCGCTCCGTAGCTATGGGGGGCTTCCATATACAGTTCGCAAAGATCGCAACTGTCCCAATGATCTACCTCGTCGCGGCTTCCCCAGTTCCCTACGATATGCTCATGCTCGAAGTAGCCGCACACGCATTTGCCGTCCGCTCCGTAGCTATGGGGGGCTTCCACATAAATTTCACAGAGAGCGCAAGTGTTCCCATGCTCTTCCTCGTTGTAGTCGCCCCATTCCTCTACGGTATGCTCATGCTCGAAGTAGCCGCACACACACTTGTTGTCCGCGCCGTATTGGTGAGTTGCGTTCACTTCATTGCCGCATAGCCCACAGTAGCCCCAGTGTCTCTCCTCATTATAGTCCCATTCAGAAACCGAATGGGAGCAAGGCTTTGCCAAACCGCAAACACAGTCGCCCTCGCTGAAATCGTGCGCTTCTTCCATAGGAAAACCGCAACCGCATTCACCGGAGTGCGTGTCCTCGTTTGCCGTCCATTCGGCGCAATAGTGAACGTGAACTTGGCCGCAACCGCAAACATATTCGCTGTCATACCGATGCGACTCCGTCACGTGGAGTTGGCAATGGATACAGGTTCCGCTATGACCGGATGCGTCATGGTCGGTGTAGTCCTGAATTTCGTGAATGATCTGATGGTTCTCATCAAGCGGAGCCACAGTCACCCAAAAGCTTCCTGTCTCGGTATTTTGCCAAAGATAGGTTTCCAAGGTGTAGGTTGTATTTGCGGTCAGCTCGTAAAGAAGCAGGAAATTCTCATTCTCTCCTCCTGTGCCGCTCTCCAAAAGAACCTCGCCATTCTCATCATATAAAACAGCATAGGTGTCTCGGTTTGAATAAGATTGGAATCCGTAAAGTCCGCTCTGCTCGGGTGTATAGGTGAAATATACGGAATCGCCTGCCACATAAACACTCGCAAGCTCTTGCTTCTCACGGGACAGAGCGGGAACATCGGTCACGGTCACCGCGCAGTTTACCGAAAACTCGTCGGCGGAAGCGGTAATGGTGGCGGTTCCCTTCTTCAAAAGAGATACGTAGCCGGTCTCATCGACCGACGCAACCGACGCATCCGTAGAGCTCCAGGTGATCGGAAGGGGAACGGAATGGAACGGCTCTTGTGTCACCTCCAGCCGCGCATAGGAGTCGATCGACCCCTTGACCTCTTCGAAGTTCAAGGAGATCGCGGTCGCGTCAACCGTCTTTTTGAGCATCACCTTTCTTGTCGTATTCTCTTGACTCATGATAGCACGGAAATAATAGGTCGTGCCGGCAGTCAGCTCGCAAACAAAATGAGCGGGGACAGTGTCGAACCAGCTATCGGTTACATAATTTTCGTCATAATAAAGAAAAACCGAAAAGGGATTGTCGCTTTCCTCGGAAATAAAGCTATACTTTCCCGTTTCCTCGGGGGTAAAGCGAAAACTTGTCGTGGGATAAATCTCCGAGCTGACGGTATATTCCGTGTCCAACAGCATATCCGTGGCATCAACCGCCGTGATCTCGATCGAGTCGGAAACACCGGGCGCAACCGTCAGCGTCACCGTCGCGCTTCCCGGCTTTCTCAAAAAAATATTACCATCCGTACCAACCGAAACGATTTCGTCATCGGATGATTCCCACAGAGCATTCTCCGTGGCGTACTCGGGAAACACGGAATAATTCAGCATAGTTGAGCCGTACACACGGTCGGTATACGTCTCAAGCTCCAGCGTCACCCCGGTGGGAGGGATCGCCTTTATCACCTTCACCGAAACCGTACCGCTTTCCTCTTCCACCAGGAAGCTCGCTTCTAAAAGATAGGTCGTTCCTGCGACCATGTCGTATACCATAGAAAAGTTGTTGCTCCGTCCGCTGTCATCATCCGTCGCAAGCTCCTGGCCCTCGGCATCGAGGATTCTTCCGCATGGGTCAGACGCGTAGTCCACGGAAAAGAACGAATAAGGACCGCTCTCGGTAGGCGTAAACGCAAAGATCCCCTTTTTCACGTCAACGCCGTTCAGCGTCACCACCTTTTCCGTATCCAGCTCGATGGTCGGATAAGACGGGGCTTCCGCATGTACGTGGATTCCCGAAAAAGGGATCATGCCGATCACCATGATCATGGCGATCAACAGACTGGCAACTCTTTTTCCCGTATGAATGGATTTCATAAGATTCTCCTTTGTTGCATTCGTTTGTTTTATGATAACAGTATAGCAGATTTTTTTGCTTTGCGGCACTACCCAAAACACATTTTTTTGGGTATGCCTTTTTGAAACCAAACAAAAAAAGCATAGCCGTTTTGCCTTCAAAACGGCTATGCTTTTTCTTACAGAAACGCAGCAAACTGATCCCGTCCCACGCCCAGCTTGTCGGTAACCGAAAGCAGAGCTTGCTTGACTCCGGAGAGGGACATATTCAATTTATCGGCAATCTCCTTGTTGGACATACCGAAGGCGGCAAGCTTGGCAACCTCCCTCTGCTTTGGGGTCAGAGTGGTCACAACCCTTCTGCCGCGAATGGCACCCGAAAGCTTCGACCATCCCGCATCGTAGGCTTTATGAAGCTCCTTGACCTTTTCCCATGCCCCCGGATCCACCGCTGAAAGTCTCTTCTCCACCAAGGTATCCAAGGCTCTTCCGTACTCAGCAAGAACACCGTACAGCCTGTCGGGCAGCGCCAACGCAATGGCTTTGTCAATATGGCGAATCGCCTCCTCATCCCTGCCGCTGTTATGATACACCGCGGCGCAGGTCATGCGCAGATAGATCTCCGACATGACGGTTCCGTTGGCATTTGCCCAGGAGATCATGGGCTCCACGGCACAGGGAACCATTGACATCAGGGAAAGTCCCTGCATGCCCTCCTGCTTCGCGATTCCCGTAGCCACAGCATACCCCGCCGCATACAGATACTTGGCATAATACACCTTGGCGGCAGGAAAGGCATCCTTGTGTAACGGTTCAAAGCATCCGATCTTGAACCACTCGGGAAAGCTCTCCACGCTGTACAACATAATATCCACCGCACTGATGGCAAGCTGCATGGTATCACGGTCATAATCGTTTTTCGCGGGGGCTTCCGCAATGTGGATCTTCGCCCGTCTCCACATTTCAATATCCCCCTTCCAGATGGCGCACAAAGCCAAAAGCATACCTGCGGAAATCACGGCGTAGAACCCGGAATGCTTACCGAGCAAATAGTTCGCGCTTGCGTAAACCTTGTCGATCTCGCCTCTGGAATAGGCAACCTCGGCTTCAAACAGCACCTGCGCCTCGTGGTTATAGGCAAGGCTCTCGCCCACCGCATCCGCCGTACCGGGAGTATGGTACAGATCGCTCATATAAAGAAAGGGAGTCTTTCGGGGCAGAGGCATATTCTCTTCTGCCTTTTCCTTGGCGGCACGGGTTCTTCCGTCAGTGGGACGGCTCGTGCCCGCAGGGATCATCCACTCCCGTCCGATCCGAACCGCTCCGGGGATCTTTCCGTCGGCACAAAGCACCTGTACCCGACGGGGGGTCACCTTCCACTCTTTTGCCGCTTCTTCGATTTTAATATATTGGCTTGCCAGCTCCTGTATCCGCTCCATACACCGCTCCTTTTTTGAGTCGCATATTATTCGTCCGACGAACAATAGTATCATTCGCTCACCGAAAGATATTATACACCTATCGAATTGCTTTGTCAATTCTTTTTTAAAACCGACGAGCCTTTCGAAATCTCAAGATCCCTATCACAGAGGAAACAATGGCGATGCTCTCGTTTACGATCCCGCCGATCGAAAAGATGTAAATATTATAGACCATGACCATGGTAGATGTCATGAGAATACTGTATCGAAGGATCTGCGGTTTGCCGAGTGAAAGAAAGAAGGTGTTGAGAATCAGCGCAAGGATGATAAACAAAGAAATCAGCCCCTGCCAGGAAATCATACCCAAGTATGCCATGATCATGGAAATCACGGCGGTCGATATGTAGATCGGCTTTTTTCCCTCTTTTTGAAAATAGAAGCATAGGTTACGCAGAATGCAAACGATGTTCAATGCAAAACCGGAGGATGCTTCCAAAAAAAGATAACTCAGACAGGTGCAGACCGTAGCGGAGGTTTGCACAATCAGCAGACTCTTTTTTGTATTCGTTTGATAGGAAAGCGCGGTGATTCCCGTGGCAATGATTCCGATGATCTGACCCAATATCTCCATATATCTTCTCCGCCTTTTGCTCTACGACAGATCTCTTTTCCTTTTTATTTTTTCTTTTTCTTTCTCACCGAAAAGCCAAAGGTGCCGATCTTTTTGCCCAACTCAAAATATTCGCCGTGGGCAAAGGCGGCAAGTCCGCCCCGATCCAAGTGAAGCTTCCCTTCCGAGTCCAAAAGGCTTTCGTCCACGTCCACCGCCACAATGTCCGCCAAGAACATATGGTGGCTGCCAAGCTCGATCACGTCGGTCACCCGACACTCGAGGCTCATGGGACTTTCCGCCAGAAGCGGACACTTCACCTCGGAGGCGGGCTCGGTATGCAGCCCGCATGTTTCGAATTTATTGACCTTTCTTCCCGTATGGATGCCGCAGAAATCCGCTGATCGCACCAGCTTCGCCGAGGTCAGATTGATGACGAATTCCCCGCTTTCCTTGATCAGCCCGTAGGAATGACGGGAGGGACGAACCGAAATATAGGTCTTTGGAGGATGGGTATTGATGATGCCCGTCCATGCAATGGTAATAATGTTGGCTTGCTCTCCCTCTCCGCAGGTCACCATGGCGGGGGGAACGGGCGCGACCAACGCGCCGCCCTTCCACGTGACTTTACTCATGCTTCCATCCTTTCTGCCCAAGCAAGGCTTTCACCGCCTCACCCGCCGCGATCATGCCCGCCACAGGCGGTACAAACGCAAGGCTTCCCGGCAGCTTCTTACCCGTTTCCGCGTCGATTTCTCCCGCGGGATTCATGGGTTCTTCCTCGGAATATACCACCGTCAGGTGATGGATTCCTCTTTTTTTCAGCTCTCTGCGCATGACTCTTGCCAAAGGGCAAACCGAGGTTTTCGACAGATCCGCCACTCGAAAGGCGGTGGGATCCATCTTGTTTCCCGTTCCCATGCAACTGATCATAGGAACTCCCGCGGCATGTGCCGCCTCGACAATGGCGATCTTTCCTGCCACCGTATCAATGGCATCGATCACGTAATCGTAGGAAGAAAAGTCGAACGCATCCGCTGTTTCGGGCAGGAAAAACTCCTGTCTCTCCTCCACGGAAATATGGGGATTGATCTTGCGCATCCGCTCCGCCATCACCGATACCTTCGGCTTTCCTACCGTATCGTCAAGGGCAAGAAGCTGACGGTTGATGTTGCTTTCGCTGACGCAATCCTTGTCGATCAATACCACCGAGCCGACTCCGCTTCTTGCCAGCGCCTCGGCGGCATAGCTTCCTACGCCGCCAATGCCAAACAGAGCCACGCGACTTCCACCGAGGATCTCGGTGGCATCGGATCCCAAAAGACGCTCCTGTCTCTCTATCCGTTCATGATCCATCTGTCTCATTTGCTTTTCTTCTTTCTTTTCTTAACAAGCTTGACCGTCAGAATGATTCCCACGGTCAAAACCGCGATCACACCCAAGGCTAAGCTACCGTAGGGCAGGATCCAATATCGCCAAACTCCGCGCATGGCGCCCTCGTCTCCCTTGTCAGCGGCTTCCTCCTCGCTCAGGACTACGTACTGCGCCTCATAGACCCGATCGCCAAGAGCCCGTTCATCTTTGTGTACGGCAATATTCCAACCGTTGAAGGTATATACGACACCGTTTTCCGTAACGGTCATGGGAATGGTAGGAATCTGAATCGTTTCCCCTTCCTTATACATTTTTACATCGGTTCCGCCACGGTAGCGGAATTCGATTCGGTAAAGAATATCGGAATAGGTTACGATCAGCTCCACGTTACAATCGGGCATGGCAAATCCGTCGGTAGTATCCAGCTTGTTTTCCTTGGTCTCTCCGACCTTTACGAGAATCATAGAATCAATCTTTTTACCGGTAGGGGGTTCCAAATGCAGCGGAAACCATGTTCCCGCCACAGCCTCATAGACCCTTGGCTCCTCCCCATCCATCTTCACGGTCACCGTATAATACCGAACCGTTCCGTAGGTAAAGGATACATCCGCATCAAAGGTAAACGCTCCGCCCGTTGCCGTGATATGTTCCAGATTTTCAAAGGAACCGTCCGAATAGTATTTTCTCAGGCAGATTCTGCCCTCGTTCAGGGTCTCCACGGGAATGCGCAGGGTCATATGTCCCTTGGGATAGACCCGCTCCTCATGCGAATCGTAAAGGGCGATCCCGATTTCGTTCGTTTCTTCGGAGATTAGTAGCTCGATCTTCGCCACACCGCTTGTCAGGAAGGCATCGACCGCCTCCTTGGACACATCCAGTGTGATGCCGCTCTTGGAAAAATCAAAGGTCAGGGTTTTATCCTGCAGATTGGCAACCGTGATCAATGTCTTGCAATTGATCGCATTTGCCTCACTGTGAACGATATATTTGCCATACTCGCTGTCATCGATCGAGATAGAAGGCTTCGAGCCCGACGTACCGCCTTGGGTCTCCGATTCGGTCTCACTCTCGGACTCCTCTTCATCGGTGACGGAATCGATTGATCCCTCGCTATCGGTGGCAGATTCCCGATCGGTGCTTTCCTCTGCCTCATCGGATTCCGTGTCCATGCTTTCATCGGGAAGGGATTCCGTGGTTTCCTCACGATCGGGATTCGTACCCGCCTCCGCCGATTCCGTGTCCGCCTCACTGCTCTCGCCGACGGATTCCGTATCTCTGTCCTCAGCGGATTCGGTCTCAGGTGGCTCGGTTTCGGGAACGTCGATCTCCGGCTCATCCCCCTCGGGGTCGTCCGGATCGATCACCAAAGGAGTTTTACGGTACTGCACCGCGTAGACCGCGTTGCCCGATACGGGAACGATCTCCCCGTTCCATCCGATAAATTCATACAGGTATACGCCGTCAATATAGCTCGGCTCGGTAATGGGTGCCATCAGCGTCGCTCCCCATGGATGGGTCTCGGTCAGCTGAACATCCTTTACCGTCGTTCCTTCCTTTTCACGGTACAGGAAGGTGATCGTATACAACCGTTCCTCCTCGGTAAAGCGCGCGTCATAAACCGCGTCTCCCTTCACCAAGGACAGGACGGGATCCCATCCGCTGAAGGTATAGGTATGGGTATTGGTGGATGCCTTCCTCGGGATCACATTGGGGCTGGGAGTCTGTCCGTAGGCATATTTCTGCCGCAGGATCTCCTGACCCTCGGAGCGGAATACCACGTCGAACACCAGGTCCTCTTCCTCATAGATGGGATAATAGCAAAGACCGTCATGATCCTCCAAGAATCCGAGCAGCACGTAGGTCTTTCCCTCTCCGCTCCATTCGGTCGCCACCTCGCTCTCGGAGGAAAGCTCTCCTTTTTCGTTATAAACCGACTCCGACGAATTGCCGGTGGCTGGGTCATACCGACGGCTGACCGTCTCGGAAAGATATGCCACAGCATCGCTCGTGTATTCGGTTCGACGGACGATCTCTCCCGCCTTATATGCCACAAGAATTTCCGCGCAGCGGGCAACGGTATCATAGCGATCCTGCGCCACCGCCGAAGGCTTTTCTACGTAGGTAGGCGGAGTTCCCGGCTCACTCGGCACCGCGCCGTAAGGATATTTCGGCGCGCTCGACGCATCCATTCGTTCATCGGTTGGCTTCGGAGCATACTCGGCTGTCAGCTTGGGAGCTACGGGCTCATTCCGCAAAAAGGGAACGCCCGGATTGTCCTTCCAAGCCAAAGCGGAGGGATCCGATTGATTCAGATCCTCAATAATTTGTGCTTGATTGATCAGATCGGCATAGAGATACTCATGCTCATCTCCGTCATCGGCATAAAAAAACCATTTTGCGCTTCTGGTCGAGGCATCGTCAATGCATCGGCTGGCCATATAGATCTGACACAGCACGTTTTTGATGCGCCATTTTTTATAGGGTGCCAGATTGCCGTATTCCTCATCGATGGCGGCGCACATCAGGGTATACACCGTGGGCTTCAGGATCACGGTCATCTCGTCGTACAGATGGTTGAATTTATCCCGAATGCTCACGTAATTCGCCTTATAATACAGGAATGCCTCCTTTTGCGAGACCTCCCTCTTTTCGGCATATTGCCTGAGCATCGCGTTCAGCTCGTCCGAAGTCTTTTTCAGCGCCTGAAATTCGGCACGGGTCAGACTGGTCGCGGCACAAAGCTTATCCTGATACTGCAGAAGCATCGCCACCAGATCCTCGTTCTGCAATGCCTCATACAGAGAGCGCACACCGATCTGGTCATCCAATCCGTACTTCGATCCGTTCCAAAATCCGTAGTCGATAAACATGCTCTCAATGGGACGGAGCGCAAGATCGATCTTTCCCTGATTGATCAGATACTGATTGTATGCTTCCTTATCCTTCGGATACTGCTCCTTTTCCTTTAACCATGCGGCATAATCCGTGTCATAAGCCGCCTTATCCGCATTGTATTTCGTCAGAGCTGCCTGATACGCGTCATATTTATCCCATGCATCCTTATTTGCCAGATATTTGGTCTCCCAGCTTTTGTAGATGCTGTTCTTCCACTTGGTGTATTTTTCGTAGCTGGCGACATCCTTGTCATACTGCTTCTTCAGCGCCGCATAGGTATTGTGATCGTTCAGCTGCTTGTTGTATGCGGCAATCTCGTCCTCTGCCGCCTTGGCAAGAACCGCCTGACCGTATACATAATTCAGCAAAGCATTGGCATCCGCCTTCGGCACCGTCAGAGCACCCTTGTAGGAAACCGTCGCCACACCGTCCTTCAGCAAAACCGAGCCTTGAGGATTCCACGTGATCGTTCGTCCGTCCTCGGCTTTGGTCGTATATCCGCCTCCCGCCGTGGCAGCTCCGCCCGATACGGAAATCAGTCCGCCCGGTACGGCGGCATTGTAGCGGATCTCGACCTCATAAAACCGATCCAAAAAATTCCGCTCTGCCTCCCCCGCCGAAGCATCTGAGAGCAGACCCAAAAGATCCGCCGCGCTCAGTATTTTATTGCGAACATATTCTCCCTGTGCGACAGGCGGCTTGGCGAATGCCGTCAAAGGGATCAGCATCAAAAGCGCCAGAAAAAACGCCAAAAAGCGTTGGGTTTTTTTCATGTATATATTCTCCGAATCCGCGGATGTCTATTTCATCCGCCGTATTTCTTCCGTGGGAGGAATTCCCCTTTCATATGCTCGAATAATGGCTCGGATCTCATCCGCGCGCTCGGTGGTAAACAAAAAATGATACTGCTCCAACCGAACCTGCGTCAGCATCTCGGCACGGTCCGCCATATACAAAGGCACCGAATTGAGGATCAGCGACCGATGCTGCCACTCCCTCAGCACGGGGAATTCCGCACGTCGGCGATCGGTCAGCTTGACCGTTCCCCGCTTGCACGCGTCGCAATCCGCGACCTCCTTCCCAAGACACTTTTCGGTTACCATCAGGGGAAGCCGTCCGTAAACAATCACACGTCCCCCAAGATCCCGCATGCGGGAAAGGGTCAGCTCAGGCGACAGAAGCACGTCCTTGATTCCCTCTTGCATCCATCCCTTCGCCGCCTGACGGTTGGTTACGTTCAAGCGAAAATCTCCGTGGAGCTTCAGCCCGAATTTTCTTGCGAGGGCAATGTGTCCGGGATTTCCCACCAGCACATGCTCCGCACCGAGTGCGCATGCCCTTGCGAGAAGCCGCTCTGCCTCTTCCCGCTCGGTATCAAATATCACAGGCGGCAGAAGCACACCGTTGGTGCTTCCCGTATATCGGTCAAGCGGCACATATTGAATGTCAAAATAGCGATATGCCTCTTCGGGAATTTCCTCGGGCTTATAAAACACCGCCGTTCGTTTGCAAAGCCCCTCTCTCGGGAATCCTACCGCTACTTTCGTGTCCTCGGACGTCCGAAGATCCGAAGAGCTTCGACCCATATCCTCGTTCCGAAGAGCGTCCAATGCCTCCGCGGCACTGCGACGAAGGGCATTCATAGCAGACACGGGCATCATCAGTCCCGTATCCAACTCCACCTCCGAATCGGTCACCGTGTATGCGGTATTGCCGAAACGGGAAAGGCTTCTCAGCACTGTATCCCGATCCATGGGAGCGGATCGCGCCGTCTCGGGCAAAGGTCCCTCTGCCGTAGCGCTTCTTCCGTCCTCTAAGGTCAGGGTAAGCGTCGCGGGCTTCCCCAATCGAATTTTCGCAAATAAAGAAATGGGCAGCTTGCGTTCGATTCCACGAAACGGAGCCAGCTCACGGGAGCTTTGCTTGTCTCCCTCGGAGCGAATTCCCATCATGCTTCCGTCGATCCGATGGCGATAATATCCGTCAGTCAAGCCTCCCCGAGAGAAAATACCGGAAAGCTCCCGCATTTCCTCCTCGGTGGCATTCCGATGCTCGTCAATCAGACGTCTCCATACCCTTGCCACATCGCGAACGTATTCGGGAGATTTCATGCGTCCCTCAATTTTGAAGGAGGCGATCCCCATATCACAAAGCTCACGGGTATGCGCCGCCAAGGAAAGATCCTTCAGCGAAAGCGGGTACCCGTTTCTTCCCCCGCGGTAAGGCAATCGACAGGGCTGAGCGCACTCGCCCCGATTGCCGCTCCGTCCTCCCACCACGGAGGAAAACAGACATTGTCCCGAATGGCAGACGCAAAGCGCGCCGTGGACAAACACCTCCGCCTCAATGGGAGACTCCTTCACAAATCGGGAAAGCTCCTCTCTTCCCATTTCTCGGGCACAAACCATGCGGGAAAAGCCCGCCTCCGAAAGAAAGCGCGCCGCGTCCGCATTATGACCCGACAGTTGCGTGCTGGCGTGAAGCTCAATGGGGATCCGCTCGCGGATCCTGCGAGCAAGCCCCATATCGGCAACGATCAGCCCATCCGCCCCCGCAAGATACGCGTCCTCGGCTGCTCGAAGCGCGTCCTCCAGCTCACGGTCATAGATCAGGGTATTGGCGGTCAGATATATTTTGACTCCGTAGGAATGAGCAAGGGCAATCCCCTTTTTCAGTTCTTCCTCGGTAAAATTCTTTGCGTGGATCCTTGCGTTAAATGCCACGCCGCCCATATAGACGGCATCCGCACCGCCCTCAATGGCAGCGGCAAGGGCATCCGGCGATCCCGCAGGACATAAAAGCTCCGGCTTTTTTCGGGTTTCCTTCATGATTCCTCCCGACTCAATAGATTATCTTATATTATATACTTTTTGAAAAGATCTGTCAAGACGGCTTCTCTCTATTGCAATTTTTTTGATTTTATGCTATAATGTCATATACTCTTTTGAAAGG